>CAYWHO010000238.1:0-3620 GCA_964458195.1 uncultured Arenimonas sp. | reverse complement strand
AGATCCCGCGCCACCGCCACCGGCCCCTTGAACCCGCCGGCGCGGATGCCGGCCAACAACTCGTCGTCTTCGGCGCCGTGGCGCACGATATGGTGCAGCACCAGCAGCTTCGGTTTCGCCAGCGCGGCGACGACGCCGAGTTCGAGGTCCGAGGTATGGAACTCGCGCATGTAGCTCGGCCAGACTTCGCCGCCGATGCGCAGTTCCGGCATGACCTGGGACTGCGGATACACCTCGTGCACGAGCACATCGACGCCGCGGCTGGCCTCGACGATGCCCGGCGTCGGCCGCGTGTCGCCGGAAATCACGATCGAACGGTCCGGTGTGTCGATGCGGAATCCGTAGGCCTGCTTCCAGCAGCCGTGCTCGACCGGGATCGCGGTGATGCGTACGCCGTCCTTGTCGTACACCACGCCGGAATCGAACTCGTGCACGTCCACCTTGTAGCCGGTCTTGGTCTGGCGCTCGAGGCCTTCGATGCGCACGTGGATATCCTCGTCCCAGGCGGCGAGGATGTGCTTCGTCATCTTCTTCAGGCCGCGCGGACCGTAGGCCTGCAGCTTGTCGCGCCGCCCCATCACCCAGGTGGTGAGGATCAGGTCGGGATAACCGAGCGTGTGGTCGCTGTGCAGGTGGGTGATGAACACCGCCTCCGGACCGCGGATCGACAAGCCGGCCGCGGCCATGCGCCGCATCACGCCGGCGCCGGCATCGAAGAGAAAGACGCGACCGTCGTACACCACGGCGGTCGCCGGCCCGAAACAGGCCGGATCCGGTCGCGGCATGCCGGTACCGAGCATCACCAGGGTCGTACCGGAAGGCTTGCGCTTCGCGGCGCGTTTGAGCGCACTGTCGCGGTATTTTTCCGTCGTCTGTTTCGAGGCCATCGGTACCCGGCTCCTTGCATTCGGCAATGCGCATGAAAACACAGGCGCCGCGGCTTGCCGAGGCCCGCGGGTCTATACTGCCCGGGCAGTCGATCGCTTTCTTCCCACCCGGAGGCAGACATGATCCGCACGCACGTTTCGAAACCATTTTCGCTCGCGCTGGTTCCCCTCGCGCTCGCTTTCGCCCTGCCCGCCCTGGCGCAGGACGCCGCACCGCAGATGACACCCGAACAACAGGCCATGATGGAGGCCTATGCCAAGGCGGCGACGCCCGGCGCGGCGCATGCCGCCCTCGCCAAGTCGGCCGGCGAATACACGCTGAGCGTCAAGAGCTGGCAGGCCCCCGGCACCGAACCGATGGTCGAGCCCGGCACCGCCACGCGCCGCATGATCCTGGACGGGCGCGTGATGATCGAAGAGACGAAGTCCTCGATGATGGGCCAGGCTTTCACCGGCTACGGCATGCACGGCTACGACAACGTTACTGGCAAGCACTGGGCCACCTGGAACGACAGCATGAGCACCGGGCTGATGGTCAGCGAAGGCAGCTGCGACGACAAGGACAGCTGCAGCTTTGTCGGCTCCTGGAACGATCCGGTGACCAAAGCCAAGGTCACCGCGCGCATGACCACGCGCTGGACGGACGCCAATACCGAAGTGTTCGAAATGTACGGCCCCGGTCCGGACGGCAAGGAGTTCCGGATGATGGAGATCACCTACACGCGCAAGCCGTAACGCCATCGCCTTGACGGAGGGCAGGCCGATGCCGCCCTCCTGACGATCCCTCGTCTCAGTCGGCGCGGAACACCAGCGACCGCTCGTCGAACAGCGGCTCGTCCATGCCATAGATCACGAAGGCGAAGCGCGTCTTCGATTCGCCCGGATGGTATTCGAAGTACGTCGTCGCCTGGTCCTTGCCGTAGGGGCCGCAGCCGAAATCGCGCGGCTCTTCCGACAGTTCCTTCTCGATCTTGAGTTTGTAGGCCCCGGTCGGCACCAGGGTGAAGGCGAGCTTGTCCGGACCGAAGCCCGGGCGCTTGAGCGCCTCGACCTTGCAACTGGCCCGGGCCTCCGGCGGAAGTTTCGCGATGAACTGCGATGCGATCGCCTGTTCGATGCTCTCGCTCTTCTTCTTGCGGAACATCTCCAGCACCAGCGGCCCGTTGAAGGTGCTGTCGTCGGCGGGGCGATGCTGCTCCAGGCGATTGCCTTTCACCGAGAACACGTAGTGCGCGTTGGGCTGCTTGCATTCCTGCACCAGCAGGCTCACCCCCAGTTCCTTGCTGGCGAACGGCTTCCAGTTGCAGTCGTTCGACATCGGCGAGCGCGAGGGTGTCGGCACCGGCGCCTGGGCCGACACCGGCAATACGGAGGCAGCGGCCAGCAGGCAGAGGGCGGCGGCGAGCGGGATGGAGAAGTTGTTCATGGCGACACCCGGGCGTGGCTGGGACGGATCGCTGCAATGTACGCGCTATTCCGGCCAAACCGGACAGCCGCCCTGGTGCTTGGGCTCATCCACTTTTCCGCGCACCAGCCGCTATCCTGCCCCTTCCGATTCGAACGACGGATATCCGATGCGCCTGATCTCCCCCCTGCTGCCGATCTTCCTCCTGATCGCCTTCGCCGCGAGCGGACAGGCCGTCGCGCAGTCCCGCGACGCTTTCGAGCGCATCACGCCGGCCGAAGCCGGCTATTCGGCGGAAAAGCTCGACGAACTGCGCGCCTTCCTCGAATCCTCCGGTTCGGACAGCCTGTTGCTGCTGCACGATGGCAAGGTGTTCTTCGAGTGGGGCGACATCCGCAAGAAGCTGCTGCTGCATTCGATGCGCAAATGCCTGCTCAATTCGCTGTACGGAATCGCCGAAGCGCAGGGACAGGTGAACCTCGACGACACCCTGGCCGAGCTCGGCATCGACGACATGCCGCCGGGCCTGAGCGCCGATGAAAAGCAGGCGACGCTGCGCCAACTCCTGCAATCGCGCTCCGGCGTCTACCACCTGGCGGCGGCCGAGGCCGAAAGCATGGAGCGGGCGCGCCCCGCGCGCGGCAGCCATGCCCCGGGCGAGTTCTACTACTACAACAACTGGGACTTCAATGTCGCCGGTCGGATCTACGAGCGCCGCAGCGGCGAGCGCATCTACGATGCGTTCGAAAACCGCATCGCCCGCCCGCTGGGCATGCTCGACTACCACGCACGCGTCGTCGTCGCACCGACGGACGAAAAGCCCGTCGATCCGGAGGCCGATGGCTATTACCAGTACGAGCGAGAGCGTTCGGACTACCCGGCCTACCACTTCCGCATGTCGGCGCACGACCTGGCCCTGTATGGCCAGTTGTTCCTTCAGCACGGGCAATGGAAAGGAAAGCAGATCGTGCCGGCCGACTGGATCGACCGCAGCACGCAACCGTATTCCGTCGTCGAACAACAGTATGGCCTGGCCTACGGCATGTTGTGGGACGTGCTGGTGCCGGAAGCGGGCGATCCGCGAGCGTCGTTCTTCCACACCGGCGTCGGCGTGCACATGCTCGGCGTGTATCCGAAGCACGGACTGGTGCTGGTGCACCGGGTGGACACCGAGAAGGAATACCGCTTCAACGAAGGCGACCTTTACCAGATCATCCGGCGCGTGCATGGCGCGCGTCTGCCGACGCGATCACCGTAGGCTGGGCGTTGGCCCACCATCGGAATCCACATGCGTGGCGCATGCCTACCGCCGCGATCACCGTAGGGTG
>CAYWHO010000237.1:0-3621 GCA_964458195.1 uncultured Arenimonas sp. | reverse complement strand
CTGGGGGATGCATTGGCGGCCGCTTGAGCGGAAGCCCTACGGCACAGGATGCATACCTAGGTGGCGTACGCCTGCGTGAGCGTGTTCAGGTGTACCCGTTCCGCATCACGCAGGAAGGGGGCCACCAGCATCATCACCTGCACGATGCCCTGGCGGATGGCGACCTGTTCGTCCTTCTCGCCGCGTGTGGAGGCATAGTTCAACCAGAAGGTGGACACCACCAGAACGTTGGTGGCCGTGGCGGCCAGTTCCGCTGCCGATGCGCGCATCACGCCGGCATGGCCCATGCCGCGCATCACCGCATGCGCGCTGTCGTCGGCGCGCCGCAGGATGCGCGCGAAACGCATGCGCAGGCGGCGGTTGCGGCTGAGGATCTCCACCAGGTCGCGGTAAAGGAAGCGATATTCCCAGATGCACTCGAACACCAGGTGCAACTGCAGCCAGATGTCCTCGAGATTGGGCAGGCGGCCTTCGGGCGCGAGCAGGGCCGAATCCATGCGCTCCTCATAGCGCTGGAACAGCTGCTCGATGATGTCGTCCTTGTTGCGGAAGTGGTAGTACAGGTTGCCCGGGCTGATCTCCAGCTCGTCGGCGATGTGGTTGGTGGTGACGTTCGGCTCGCCCTGCGCGTTGAACATGGCCAGGGACGTATCGAGGATCCGCTGGCGGGTCTGGCGAGCCATGGCTCAGGACACCAGCTTCTTCACCAGATCGACGTACTTCTTCATGGCGGTTTCCGAATCGGTCCCGGCCAGCTGTTCCCAGGCCTCGTACTTGGCGGTGCCGACGAAGTCGAAGAAGCCGGGTTTGGGACCCTTCACGTCGCCCTCGGAACCCTGCTTGTACAGGCCGTAGAGCCGGAGCATGGTGTCGTTGTCCGGGCGTTCGGGCAGGTTCATGACGTCTTTGGCGGCTTTTTCGAACTGCTTCTTCAGATCGGACACGGCGGCGGGCTCGGAGGAGGGGGCAATGCGCATGTAATCATGCGTCCCCAGACTGGTCAACGAAGGTCGGGCGCGAATCGGCCCGGCGTTTGTCAGGCCGGTTCCGGTCTGGCAATTTAGGCCGATGCCGACGGCGCGCCGCCGTGGTTCCTAGGTCCTTTGGGGGAAGCATGTCCTACTTCGTTACCGGTGCCACCGGTTTCATCGGCCGTTACCTGGTCAGCAATCTGCTCAAGCGCAAGGGCACGATCCATGTGCTGGTGCGCAAGGGTTCGGAAAAGAAGTTCGAGGCCGTGGCCGAAAAGATGGGCTGGGACCGCAAGCGCGTGGTGCCGGTCGCCGGCGACTTGTCGCAGCCGAAACTGGGCGTCAGCGCGGCGCAGCAGAAGGCGCTGGCCGGCAAGATCGTGCACTTCTTCCACCTCGCCGCGATCTACGATCTCGGCGCCGATGCCGATTCGCAGCGCATCGCCAACATCGAAGGCACGAAGCATGCGGTCGAACTGGCCACGGCGGTGAAGGCCGGCTGTTTCCACCACACCAGTTCGATCGCGGCGGCCGGTCTCTACCCCGGCGTGTTCCGCGAAGACATGTTCAACGAGGCGGAGGGGTTGGACAAGGACCCGTACTTCCGCACCAAGCACGATTCCGAAGGGCTGGTGCGCAAGCACTGCAAGATCCCGTACCGCATCTATCGTCCGGCCTTCGTGGTCGGGCATTCGAAGACCGGCGAGATCGACAAGATCGACGGCCCGTACTACCTGTTCACCCTGATCAAGAAGATCCGCCAGACGCTGCCGCAATGGATGCCGACGCTGGGCGTGGAAGGCGGCCGCATGAACATCGTGCCGGTGGATTTCGTCGCCGATGCGATGGACTACATCGCGCACAAGAAGGGGCTCGATGGCGGCTGCTTCCATCTGGTCGACCCGGAACCCATGCGCATCGGCCAGGTCATGAACGTGTTCTGCCGGGCGGCGCATGCCCCGGAAATGACCATGCGCCTCGACGCGCGCATGCTGGCCGTGGTGCCGGCGCCGGTGCGCGGCGCGGTGCTGAACCTGCCGCCGGTCAAGCGCTTCACCAGCATGATGCTGAAGGACCTGGGTATCCCGCGGCAGATCCTCGCCAATATCAATTATCCGACCCGATTCGACACGCGCGAGGTCGAGCGCGCGTTGAAGGGCAGCAAGTTGAAGGTGCCGGAGCTGGAAAGCTACGCCTGGCGCCTGTGGGACTACTGGGAGCGCCACCTCGATCCGGATCTGTTCGTCGACCATTCCCTGCGCGGCAAGGTCGAGAACAAGGTGGTGCTCATCACCGGCGGGTCTTCGGGCATCGGCCAGGCGGCGGCCTTCAAGGTCGCCGAGGCGGGCGCGAAGACGATCATCGTCGCGCGCGGCGAAGAGGAGTTGCTGAAAACGCGCGACCAGATCATCGCCAACGGCGGCAAGTGCTGGGCCTATACCTGCGACCTGACCGACATGGCGTCCTGCGACGAGCTGGTCAAGAAGGTGTTGCACGACCACAAGCATGTCGATGTGCTGGTGAATAACGCCGGCCGCTCTATTCGTCGTTCGATCGAGCTCAGCTACGACCGTTTTCATGACTACGAACGCACGATGCAGCTCAACTATTTCGGCTGCCTGCGCCTGATCATGGGCTTCCTGCCGACGATGACGCAGCGGCGCAAGGGCCATATCGTCAACATCAGTTCGATCGGCGTATTGGCCAGTTCGCCGCGCTTTTCGGCCTATGTCGCCTCGAAAGCGGCGCTGGACGCATTCAGTCGTTGCGCGCAGGCGGAGTTCAGCGGCAAGAACATCGCCTTCACGACGATCAACATGCCGCTGGTGAAGACGCCGATGATCGCGCCGACCAAGATGTACGACTCGGTGCCGACGCTGACGCCGGACGAAGCCGCCGACCTGGTGGTGAAGGCGATCATCGAGCGCCCGAGCCGCGTGGCGACGCGCACCGGCATCTTCGCCGCGACGCTGAATGCGCTGATGCCGAAGGCCTACGAGATCATCATGAACACGGCGTTCGAGATGTTCCCGGACTCGGCGGCGGCGCGCGGCGATCGCAAGGCGATGAAATCCGAAGCGCCGACCAACGAGCAGATCGCCTTCGCAGCGGTCATGCGAGGAGTGCATTGGTAGCAATCGTTGCGTTTGCGCGATGCCTTATTGGCATCGCGCGCAACGATTGCTGGTGAGCCATGGAAGGCGAGCGGCAATGCTCCAGGGACGGCTGATTGCGTGGTGCTTTGCAGCGCATGCGCCGATTCTCGGTGAGGCAGGCCGGAAACCGCTCCTGCGTTTCCGGCATTCACGCCATCCATGGCGTTCAGACGCCGAACGGCAATGCTCCAGGGACGGCTGCTTGCCGGTCGCCAGCGCGCAACGATCGCTGGTGAGCCAGGCCGGAAACCGCTCCTGCGTTTCCGGCATTCGCGCCATCCATGGCGTTCAGATGCCGAACGGCAATGCTCCGGGCATGGCCGATGCAGGATTTCTGCCTACAACGCCGTCTGGCCGCGGTCCGCGCTTGCCCGGAATCGGTAGCGTCGTCCTGACCACCGAATCCGGCCGCTTCGGCGTCTGATCACCAGGGATGGTGAAAATGACGGCAACGCAGGAGCAGTTGCCGTCCTGCCTCCGCTGCCATCGCGAAC
>CAYWHO010000236.1:0-3638 GCA_964458195.1 uncultured Arenimonas sp. | reverse complement strand
GTCAAGCCGACCCAGCCTGCCCCCATTCGCGAAACGCGCGAAGAAGAGCCGGCGAGCCCGGCTACTCCGGCGCCGGTCGCGATGGCGCCGGCCCCGGCTCCGGCCAAGCCCGGTCTGTTCTCGCGCCTCAAGACCGCGCTGTTTGGTGCCCCGGCGGCCGAACCGGCCGCCCCGGCACGACCGGAACGCGAAGAACGCGGACGCAACGAGCCGCGTCGCGACCGCGGGCGCGACCATCGCGGCCAGCAGCATGGAAATCGCGGCCCTCAGGCGCAGGGCAATCGCCAGAACCCGCAGGGGCGCCCGCAACAGCAGCAAGGCAAGCAGCAACAGCAGGGCAAACCGCAGCAGCAGGCGCAACAGCCCAAGCCCGAACGCAGCGAAGAGCAGGTTCGCCAGGACGAACAGCGCAAGCTCGAACAGCAGCAGCGCCGCGAAGAACAACAGCGCAAGGAAGCCGAGCGTCGCGAAGCGCAGCGTCAGGAAAACATCCGCCGCGAAGCCGAACGCCGAGCCGCACGGGAGGCCGAACGCCAGCAGCAGGCCGCTGCCGCGCCTGCGGCGACGGAAATTGCCGGCGCCGAAGCGAACCCCAGCGAGGCGACGGACGAAGTCGTGATCGCCGCGGGCGATGTTCCCCTCGCCACCGCGACTGCCGAAGCGGCCACCGGCGAGGGCGGACGCCGCCGTCGCGGGCGTCGTGGCGGACGCCGTCGCCGTCGCCAGCAGGGCGAAGCCGGTGAAGCCGGCGCAGCGCCGGGTGCCGCGGCTGGACTCGCCGATTTCGACGAGGAAGAACCGGACGACGAGATGGATGGCGAGGAAGGCGATCGTACCGACGGCAGCCCGATGGCCGATCAGCGCGCGCATGCGACGCCCGTGCTGACTTCCGCCCTGCCCGTCAGTTCCTACGAGTCGGACTTCGACGACCTCGGCGAACCGCCCTCGGCACCCGTCGCCCGGAACGAAGAACCGCTGCCCGTCGCAACGTCCGCCGGTTTCGCCGCAGCGGTCCAGGAACCCGTCGCCGCGGCGCCTGAAACGGCTGGCATGGTCGAAGTGGTCGAAGAAGCGCCCGTCCAGGCCATCGCGACACCCGCGATCGCGGCTCCCGTCGAGGCCGTTTCCGAAGTCGCCTATTTCGCGGACGAGCCGGAGCCCTTCCAGCCCCTGGACGAGCCCAGCGTGATCATCAGCACCCCGATCGTGGTCGAGAATACGGCGATCCCTGCGTTCGAGGCCGCCCCGGCACAAGCCGCCCAAGCCAGCCTGGATCTGCCGCTGCCGGTGGAAAGCGCACCGATGCCGGAGGCGCCCGCACCCGAAGCGCCGACGTCGTACGGCGCGCCCACGCCATCGGCCGCGAACGTCGAGCCGAACGAGACCCAGCCCAGCGTCGAGGCCCCTCGCCCGCCGATCGTGTGATCGTCGATTCTCCGAGGCTTGCACGGAAGGCGCCTGCGGGCGCCTTCCTTTTTCAATGGGTCAGCGCGGGATCGAGCAGGCCGTGCTGCCCGGCAAGCCGGGCAAGCGCCACCGTGTCCTTGATCCCCAGCTTGTCGAACAAACGGTACTTGTGCGTCGCTACGGTCTTGCTGCTGAGGCTAAGACGACGGGCGATTTCCTCGGCGCGCAATCCCTGGCAAAGCAAAAGGGCGATCTCCAGTTCGCGTGGCGACAAGGCTTCGAACGGCGTTCGACTGTCGCCCGCCAGCGCGAGCTTCTGCGCGATCTCGCCACCGACATAGCGCTTGCCGCGGGCCGCCTCCCGGATTGCGCGGAACAACTCCTGCGCATCGCAGGCCTTGCCGATGTATCCGCGCGCACCGGCCTCGAGCAGGCGTTTCGGCATGGGGCCGTCCTCCTGCACCGAGACGATCACCACCTTCGACTCCGAACCGCTGCGCACCAAGCGCTCGGTGACCTCGAGCCCGCTGATGCCGGGCAGATGAAGATCGCAGAGCACCACATCCGGCTTCATGCGCCGGATCAAGGGCAGGCCTTCCTCGCCGCTACCGGCCTCGCCCACGACGTCGAAGTCCACCTGTCCCTGCAGCGTCATGCGATAGCCGGTGCGAATGAGCGCGTGATCGTCTAGCAGGAATATCCGGATCATCGTTTTGCCCCGCGGTGGACGCCAAGCCAGACTACACAAACCCGTGCCCGGCGCCCACGCGCGCTAGTCCGAATCCGTTGTAGGAATATTCCTACCGCCTGTGCCGGGGCGGCGCGCTGCGTCAGGACGATCGCATCGGCGCGATTTCGGGCGCATCGGCCTCGGCCGGCGCATCGATGCGCTCCCTGAAACGTCCGAGCACTTCCTCCCAAACCGCCATCCACTCGGCGAACTGTTCCTTGCTGATGCCCCGGGTGACGTCGACATCCATCTGCAGGTAGGGATCGCCTTCATCGTCGAGGTAGACCGAGCCGTAGCGCATCGTCCGGTTCCAGTCGTTCACGTCTTCCAGCGACATCTCTTCCTCCAGGTCGAATCCCGAAAGGAACTGCAGGGACGCACAGCGCGCCTTTTCACAATCGTAGAAGCGCACCTGGAAATTCGCCCCGGCCAGCGCACTGTCGATCTGCGGATCACCCAGGTCGTCTTCGCCCAGCTTGGCGCGCACGCCGTAGTCCTGCATTGCCGCGACGATATCGACGACGGCAACGCCCGCCGGATCGGCGGCCGCCGCAGGCGCGGGTAGCAGCATCGCGAGCAAGCAGGGCGCGAGATGAATGAGCTTCACGGCGACTCCTTCCATTTTGCAGTGCGTCGTCCGACGCCATTCTGCAGCCAGCATGCCGGCTTTAGGTACAATCCGCCAACTTCAGGAGAGATGGCCGAGTGGTCGAGGTCGAAGCGCTGGCGATCTGCAAGGCAGATCGCGCTTCGGCCGAGGGCGAGGCAGGAGCCGAGCGGCAATGCGCCAGGGATGGCTATCCTTGGTACGTAGGAAACAACGGAGAGATGGCCGAGTGGTCGAGGTCGAAGCGCTGGCGATCTGCAAGGCAGATCGCGCTTCGGCCGAGGGCGAGGCAGGAGCCGAGCGGCAATGCGCCAGGGATGGCTATCCTTGGTACGTAGGAAACAACGGAGAGATGGCCGAGTGGTTTAAGGCAGCAGTCTTGAAAACTGCCGTAGGTGCAAGCCTACCGTGGGTTCGAATCCCACTCTCTCCGCCAGATTCCGGCCGTGCGCCGCGCCGGCATGGCCGGCGGTTTACTCCGGCCGGGAAGCGGTCTAGAATCGCCGAAGACATCCTAGGCGGAGACGGATATGTGGATCGCGCTGTTCTTCCTGTTGGTCTTGTCTGCGGCCGGCTATCTGCTGTACAGCAGCCGCTCGCCCGCGAAACCCAAGCCGGCGGCGGCAAGCACCGGCCCCGGGCTGGCCGACCTGCCGGCACGCGTCTCCAATCCGGCGCGCTACAAAGACGTACGCGCGGTGCTGGCCTGGGAATTCGTCGCGCCCAACCTGAGCACCGCCTGCCAATACGCCAAGCACCATGACGGTACGCGCCGGCAGGCCTTCGAATGCCCCAGCCTGCCGCTGCCGGACTGCAACTCCGGAACCTGCCAGTGCCATTACCGCGCGATCACCGAAGAGCGCCGGCGACAACGGCGCCAGGCGCATGACCGCC
>CAYWHO010000235.1:0-3698 GCA_964458195.1 uncultured Arenimonas sp. | reverse complement strand
CGCGCGGCGTAGTCGTCCAGGTTCAGGTCGAGGTCGTCCACGCCGGCGCCGGATTTGGCCGCGTAGTAGTAGCGCAGGGTTTCCGGTTCCAGGCCGGCGTCGAGGAAGGTGCGCGCCATGATGAAGGTGCCGCGCGATTTCGACATCTTCGCGCCGTTCACCGTCAGGTAACCGTTGACGTGCAGTTTCGTCGGCGGGCGGAAACCCGAGCCCTTGAGCATCGCCGGCCAGAACAGGCCGTGGAAATTGACGATGTCCTTGCCGATGAAATGGTGCATCTCGGTTTCGCCGCGCTCATTGCGCGAAGCCTCGGTGAAGCGGGCGAAGTCGAGGCCCTTGGCCCGGCAGTAGGCCTGGAAGCTGGCCAGATAACCGATCGGCGCATCGAGCCAGACGTAGAAATACTTGTCGGTGGTGCCGGGAATCTCGAAACCGAAGTAGGGCTTGTCGCGCGAGATGTCCCAGTCGCGCAGTCCGCCTTCCAGCCATTCGTCGAGTTTGGCTTTCACCGCCGGATGGGCGACCTCGTCCTTCAGCCAGGCGCGAAGGAAGGCCTCGAACTTGCCGAGCTCGAAGAAGTAATGCTCGGACTCGCGCAGCTCGGGCACGGCACCCGACATCACCGAGCGCGGGTTCTTCAACTCGGTCGGCGAATAGGCCTTGCCGCAGACCTCGCAGTTGTCGCCGTACTGGTCCGGGCTGCCGCAGTTCGGGCAGTCGCCCTTGATGTAGCGGTCGGGCAGGAACATCTCCCGCACCGGATCGAACAGCTGCTGGATCTTGCGCGAGGCGATATAGGTTTCGCCCGGCCTCTGTGCGTACTTGCCGTCGCGCAGGCGCTCGTAGATCAGCGTCGCCAGTTCGCGGTTCTCGTCCGAATGGGTCGAGTGGTAGTGATCGAAGGCCACGCCGAAGTCGGCGAAATCCTTTTCGTGGCTGACCTGGATCGCGCGGATGAACTCCTCCGGCGACTGCCCGGCCTTCTCGGCCGCCAGCATGATCGGGGTGCCGTGGGCATCGTCGGCGCAGACGAAATGGGTCTCGCCGCCGGCCATGCGGCGGGCACGGACCCAGATGTCGGCCTGGATGTAGCCGACCAGATGGCCCAGGTGCAGCGGGCCGTTGGCATAGGGGAGGGCGGTGGTAACGAGGGCGGGCGAGGGTTTCATGCGGCGATTATCGCAGAAGGCCCCCAGTTCCTGCGGGCTCCGGACCGCCCGGTCGGTCGCTTCGGTACAATGACGGGCTCTCCCCGGCGCCCCTCGCATGAGCCTCACCCCCGATTCCGTCCGCGCCGCCCTGGCGCGCATCCACGATCCGAATGTCGACACCGACCTGATGAGCGCGCAGTCCGTGCGCGGCGTCGGCGTGGACGGCGGCAAGGTCGCGATCGAACTGCAGCTCGGTTATCCCGCGGCCGGCTGGCGCGACGCGCTTGCCGAACAGGTACGCGGCGTCATCGCTACGCTGCCCGGCGTCGAGGCCGTGACCGTGGACGTGCGCTGGCGCATCGGCGCGCATCGCGTGCAGAAGGACCTGACGCCGCTGCCTGAGGTGCGCAACATCGTCGCGATCGCCTCGGGCAAGGGCGGCGTCGGCAAATCCACCACGGCGGTGAACCTGGCGCTGGCGCTGGCCGCCGAAGGCGCACGCGTCGGCGTGCTCGACGCCGACATCCATGGCCCCAGCATCCCGATGATGCTCGGTCTGCAGGGAAAGCCGGAAAGCCCCGACGGCAAGAACATCGAACCCAAATCCGCCCACGGCCTGCAGGCCATGTCGATCGGCCTGTTCCTCGGCGAGGACACACCCACTATTTGGCGCGGTCCGATGACCACGCAATACCTGCAGCAGTTGCTGACGACCACGCTCTGGCAGGATCTCGACTACCTGCTGATCGACCTGCCGCCGGGCACGGGCGACATCCAGTTGACGCTGGCGCAGCGCGTGCCGGTCTCGGCCGCCATCATTGTCACCACGCCGCAGGACATCGCCCTGATCGACGCCAAGAAGGCGCTGAAGATGTTCGAGAAGGTCGAGGTGCCGGTGCTCGGCATCGTCGAGAACATGGCCGTGCACGTTTGTTCGAATTGCGGCCACGCCGAACATATCTTCGGCGCTGGCGGCGGCGACAGGATGGCGGCGCAGTATGGCGTGCCGCTGCTCGGTTCGCTGCCGCTGGACATCGCCATCCGCGAACAGGCCGACAGCGGCGCGCCGACGGTGGTTTCGCAGCCCGATTCGGCCGTGGCCCTCGCCTATCGCGACATCGCCCGCCGCGCCGCCGGCCGCCTGGCGATGCAGGCGAAGAACAAGTCCATCGCCTTCCCCAGCATCGTGATCCAGAACACCTGATGCGTCGTTTCCTGCGCCTGCTGCTCTGTGCCTGGCTGGCGACGCCGATGGCCTCGTCGGCGCAGGTCGGTGACGGGGAAGCCTTGGCGCGCGCGGCTCAGGCCCAGGTCGGCGTGACCTTGATCTACGATCCGGCCTACGTGCGCCTGGCGTATCCGGGCGGCGACGTGCCCACCGATCGCGGCGTATGTTCGGACGTCGTGGTGCGTGCGTTCCGCAATGGGGCGAAGATCGACCTGCAGCAGCGCCTGCACGAAGACATGCGCTCGAACTTCGCCAGGTACCCGTCGCTGTGGGGGCTGCACAAGCCGGATACGAACATCGATCATCGCCGCGTACCGAACCTGCGCCGCTATTTCGAGCGCCAGGGCAAGTCGCTGGCCATCACGACGCGTGCCGCGGACTACCGTCCCGGCGACATCGTCAGCTGGACGCTGCCCAATGGCCTGGCGCATATCGGCGTGGTGTCCGGGCGTCGCTCCGCGGCCGATCCGGTCCGCCCATTGGTCGTGCACAACATCGGTGCCGGGGCGAAGGAAGAAGACGTGCTGTTCGCCTGGACGCAAACCGGCCATTACCGGTGGTTCGCCGGAGCAGGTGCGCGATGAGCGAGCGCCACCCCATTCGCGAGGCCAATGACGGCATCGAACACGCCCTGCACCTGGATGCGCGGCGCAAGCTGCGCATCGTCGCCATCATCGACGTCGTGAAGGGCAGTGCGGCCGTCGCGGCCGGCATGGGCCTGCTGCGCGCCAATGCGCATGCGCTGGAGAACGGCGGCGCCAGCCTGCTGCGCGCGTTCGACATCGACCCGACCATGGGCCTGCCGCGGCAATTGCTCGTTCTGCTGCATGCGGCCGACGCCGAGCACGGGCTGTTGACCCTGGTCATCGGCCTGTACGCGCTGCTGCGTTTCGTCGAAGCCTACGGGCTGTGGTTCCAGCGCAACTGGGCGCGCTGGCTGGGCATCGCGACCGTCAGCGTCTATGTTCCTTTCGAGCTCGCCTACCTGGTCCGCGATCCGGGCTGGACATCGGCCAGCGTGCTCGGCATCAATCTCATCGTGCTGTGGCTGCTCTGGCCGCGGCGCGCCTCGCCAATCTCAACCGAACCGGGTAACGCATGAGCATCAAGTCCGACAAGTGGATCCGCCGCATGGCCGAAGGGCAGGGCATGATCGAGCCCTTCGAACCGGGGCAGGTCAAGCATGCCGCCGACGGCCACCGCATCGTCAGCTATGGCACCTCGAGCTACGGCTACGACGTGCGCTGCGCGCGCGAGTTCAAGATCTTCACCAACATCAATTCGACCATCGTCGATCCGAAGGCCTTCGATCCGACCAG
>CAYWHO010000234.1:0-3721 GCA_964458195.1 uncultured Arenimonas sp. | reverse complement strand
CCGCGTATTCCTTTCCGGGCGAATACTCTAGGGCCCAGGCTTCGCGCGCGCTACCGCCGCTGAGGTTCCACTTCGGCGGCGGACCGCCTTCGCGCGATCCGGCGGGCGGGCTCTTGCGGATGACCTGCGCATCGAGTCGATGCGTTTCGCGCAACCACAGTGACAACTGTTCCGGCGTGGTTCGTGCCGCCGCCGGCACGGCGAGTTCCTGCCGGCCGGTTTCCTCGCTCTCGCCCTGCGGCCAGGCAGCCTCGCCGAAACGATGGTTCATCACCAACCCGGTGAAACCGTAGGCGACGGCCGCCAACGCGCCCCAGGCGCCGATCCAGATATGCAGTTGCCGCATCCAGCGATAAGCGCGATGGTTGGAGCGGGTGCGGGACGCGGCATGGGAGGTCTGCATCGGCCGCATTCCTCAGTACTTCAGCCGCAGGCCGAGGTTGAATGCGCGTGGCGAACCTGGCGTGATGTTGGTGTCGGTGTGCGCCGATGCGTAGTATTCGGTGTCGAACAGATTCTCGATGTTGAGCTGCAGTTCGAAATTGTCGGAAAGGTTGAAGAAGACCGCGCCATCGAAGCGGGTGTAGGCCGGCAGCACGACGGCATTGCTGGTGGACGCATACACCTGGTCGCGATGCACGGCGCCGAGGCCGAAGCCCCAACGCTCGCTCACATCGAAGCGATTCCACAAGGAGAGGGTGTTGCGCGGCACCTGGGGCAGCACGGTGCCGGCGGGGAGCGGCGTGGCCGTCGCCGAGGAGCGGATCTCCTGCATGGTTTCGCCCTTCTGCCAGGCGTAGCCACCCATGATCGTCCAGCGATCGGTGAGGCGGCCGGCGATGCCGATTTCGACGCCACGCATGCGCTGCGCATCGCCCGACAGCAGGACCAACGGTTGCGCCGCCACTTCGTCGGGATCGCTGCTGGGATTGGCGATGGCGACATTGCTGCGCTTGAGTTCGTACACCGCGGCGGTGAAGGAAAGGTCGGGGTGGATGTCCCATTTGGCGCCGAGTTCGATGTTGCCGAACTCCTCCGGATCGAGCGCCTGATTGCTCAGCGACAGCGAGCCCAACTGTTCGCCCGAGCGCGGCAGGTAGCCGATGCTGTAGCTGCCGTAGAAGGACAGGTTGTCCACCGGCTTGTAGATCAGGCCGAGGCGTGGCGACAGCAGGCTATCGGTGCCGGAGAGGTCGCGTTCGGCATGTCCCACGGGTCTGCGGTAGTTGGTCAGCTCGCTTTCGAAGCGGTCGTATCGCAGGCCCAGCAGGGCCTGCCAGCGGTCGGAAAATTCGATCTGGTCCTGCACGTAGAAGGCAGCGACCCGGGCGATGCTGTGGTTGTCGGCATCGCTGGCGCTTTGGCGGAATTCGACCGGACCGGTGTACAGAGGGTCGGACAGCGGCACGCTGGCGAAGGTGGCGCTGCTGCCGGCAGAGCCGAAGTAGCCGGTATTGCGGAAGTTGTCGGTGACCTGCCGGCCGAGCTCCACTCCGAACAGCAGGGTGTGCTTCATCGCGCCGCTGTCGAGGTTCCAGGTCAGATCGGTCTGGTTGAACAGATTGCTGCGATCGGTCCGGTTGTTGTACGCCTGGATGCGGACGGTGGTGCCGTTGCCGTCGACCGCGCCGGGGAAGATGTTCTGGTAGAACTTGTCGTAGCGCGCCGCGCGCGTCTGGTTTCGCAGGGTCAGGCCGTTGCCGAACCGGTGTTCGATCACGGCGTTGAAGGCGTCGACATCGGCCGTTACCGGGCTGCGGCCGGCGTCGCCGAAGAAAGTCGAAGGATCGGTTTTCACCGGTCGTCCCAGGAAAGAGGAGACGCCGCGATCGGCAACACGATCTTCCTCGAAGTGTTCGAGACTGAAGGTCAGGGTGGTGTTGGCGCCCGCGTTCCAGTTCACGGTGGGGTTCAGGCCCCAACGCTCGTAATCGACGCCATCGCGATAGCTGCCGGTCTTCTCGACCATGGCGGAAACGCGAAAACTGGCGCTGTCGCCGAGCGTGTCGCCGAAATCGCCGAGCGAGCGACGCTTGTTCCAGCTACCGAGTTGCAGGCTGGCTTCGCGATGCGCGCGGTTGTCGGCCAGTCGGCTGACGCGATTGATCAGGCCTCCTGTGCCGCCGCGGCCGAAGATCATGGCGTTCGGGCCTTTCAGCACTTCGACGCGCTCGATGTTGTACAGGTCGCGGTAGTACTGGGTATCGTCGCGCATGCCATCGACGAACATGTCGGCGGTCGAGCTGTTGCCGCGCAGGATCGGCGTGTCGCGGTTGCCTTCGCCCTGTGCCATGCCGACGCCCGGAACGTAGCGCACGACATCGGCGAGGCCTTGCATGGCCTGGTCCTTGATCGCCTGCTGCGTGATCACCGTGACGGACTGCGGAATATCGATGAGAGGGGTGTCGGTCTTGGTGGCGCTGCGCGTCAGCGCGGCGTCGTAGCCTTCCTGTTCGGCGACGACTTCCACTTTGCCGATGGTCTTGGGTTTGCGCTCGGCTCCTTCGCCGTCGGGCGATTGCACCTGCGCCTGCGCGGGCGACGACAACAGCAAGATCAGGGTGGCGGCGAGCGGGGTGAGCCTGAGCGGGGTGGCGGGCATGTCGGATTCCGGTGTGTTCTTGTGGGCAGGGCCGGGACGGTGCCGGCGCTTGCAGCGAATCTTAATGATAATGATTCGCAATAACAAGAGATTCCGGAAAATCGAAGGATGCCCAGGCGCCAGCGCCGGTCGGCGAAACCCCAGGGGCGGCCGCAGGATCGTGCGAGTGGGGGAGAAAAACTCCGCTTGGACACGGCCCCGGATGCCCGGATCGCGAACCGAATGCGCGGTCGCTTCGATTGGGCGGGAGCGGGTAAGGTTCGCGCCGGAGCGCGAAATTAGAACGCAGGGCAGCGTTTCTTTCGACTAGCGGTTAGGGCGTAGTGTGCGGCGTCTTCGTGCTCTGGCGCACCACGTGGATGTGACGGAACAAGCCGTCCTCCTTCACGCTCAAGCTGCCGAGCAGCGCTTCGCCGTCCCAGCGGAACAACCAATCGCCATAAGCCGCCGGGCAGGCGAGCAACTGACGCTGAGCCTGGAAACGGCAGTCGATCGAACACATCGGCTCATATTTACCGCCGACGAGCTTGTCCATGTCGAGTCGGATTTTCGCCCCGGCATCATCGGCCACCGTCAGCCGATACCGCACCGTTTCGTCCGTGCAGGCGGGCCGCGACGTGACGCAGAGCGATCGTCCGAACCATTCGCCCTCCAGCTTGCGTGGCGATCCGTTGGAGGCTGTCGTGCCGGCGTTCGCCAGCGCAGGCGCGAGCAGCATCGCCATCAGCGTCAGGGAGAGGCAGCGGGGCAAACCGGGAAGATTCATGCGCTTCTCCTGGAGGACCGAGCTGTGACCTCGGTCCGGGCCTTCGGTTCCGCACGGTCGCGGCGTGTCAGTCGCGATCGTCCCGCGTCCAGACGGCGCCGTCCTCGATTTTCACCGGGAACTTGGCGGTCGGCAGGTAGGCGGGCGCGCACAAGGCCTCGCCGGTGCGCAGGTCGAAGCGGGCGCCGTGGCGCGGGCATTCGATCTCGAATCCTTCGATCGGTCCGCCGGCCAGTTCGCCGCCATCGTGCGTGCAGACGTCTTCCAGTGCGTACAGGTCGCCGTCGATATTGAAGACGGCGATGGCGGTGTCGCCGTCGTAAGCGATCTGGAACTCGCCCGGCAACAATTCG
>CAYWHO010000233.1:0-3771 GCA_964458195.1 uncultured Arenimonas sp. | reverse complement strand
CGCGCGCCTTCAAGGCCGGGTGCGGCGTTTCGCCGCGCGAATGGCGCAATGCCGAGGTGGCGTAAATCGGGGGCGGAAACCGGGGTCAGAGTGCACTTTCGTTCGCGTAAACGCTCGCGTACTCCAACGGCCGGGGTCGGAAGTGCACTCCGACCCCGGTTTTCAACCTGCTATTGGAACGCCAGCACCAGAACGCGCAAGGCTTCGCGCGTGCGCCGGTCATTGAGTGTGCTGTAGAGCATCACGTCCTGGTCGGGAATCGGCGGAAGCGACAGCATCGCGCCGACATCCACCGTGCCCGAGGGCGCCGAACGCTGCGCCAGTACGGCGACCGCCAGGCCGCTGGCGGCAGCCGCGCCGAGGATGGCCGCGCCTTTGCCGACGAAGACCTCGCGCCAGGCGACACCGGCCTTGTCCAACGCGCGCACGGCGGCCATGCGGATCCGGCACGATTCGCCCTGCGTCGCCAGCAGAAGGGGCTGGCCCGCGCGCGTTTCCCAGCCGACGGCGGCATACCAGGAAAAGGCTTCGCGGAAAGCGATCTTGCCGTGCTTGCGTCGGTCGTCGGGGCGCAGCACAAGCACTGCGTCGAGCTCGCCGCGCTCAAACCTCTGCATCAGTTCCTGCGTGCCGGCCACGTGCATCTCGATCGTCAGGTTCGGATCGTGATCGCGCAGGCGCCGCAGCAGCGCGGGCAGCTCGCCGCCTACCAGTTGCTGGTTGATGCCGATGGCCAGCCGGCGCCGCTCGATTTCGAAAGCCGCGGCCGCACGTTCGTGCGCTGCGACCAGCTCGCGCGCGACGCCGAGAAACGCGATGCCTTCCACCGACAGGCGCACGCGGCGCGGCGTGCGTTCCAGCAGACGCCTGCCCAGCTTCTCTTCCAGCTTTCGCAACTTCAGGCTGATCGCAGACTGCGTCGTGTCGAGCACGTCGGCCGCGCGGGTAAAGCTCTGCAGGTCGGCGGCCAGCACGAAGGCCTTAACCGCATCGATGTCCATGGCCTTCATCGGCGAAGATTCGCGTTTGGAATGACAGATATATCTATAGATATCTTTTTGTAATCATGCAAGCGGCCCAGGATTCGGGCTGACGATCGCCAAACCGGAGAAGTCAGCGATGAAACCCGTGGGTAGCATGATCTTTTCGATACTCGCCGGACTGGCGGCGCGCGACATGCCGATGCCCGCACGACAGGCCTCCGTCCTGCAGGGCAGCTGGATACTGGTGGCCGCGGACAAACGGCTGCCGGACGGTCGCGTGGTGCGCGACTACGGCGAGAAACCGAAAGGCCGCCTTGTCGTGGATGCGCGAGGGCGTTATTCCTTGCAGATATTCAAATCCGAGCGCCTGCGTTTCGCCGGTGACAAGGCCGATGGCACGGCCGGGGAGTTCCAGTCGGCTGTCATGGGCAGCAGCACGCATTACGGCACGGTCGCTGTCGACGAAAAGGCCGGCCTGCTGACTTTCTCGATCGAAGGCGCATCCTTCCCGAACTGGGAAGGAACGGTGCAGCAGCGCCGGTACCGGCTTGACGGGGCGGAGCTGAGTTATCAAGTGCCGGCGCGGCCTGACGGCAGTATTCCGATTTCCGTCTGGCGGCGGTTGGATTAAGAACCCGGAAAAAAACCGGGGTCAGAGTGCACTTTCAGAAACCGGGGTCAGAGTGCAGTTTCGACGCCGGCCGCTGGAGCTCGCGAGCGTTTGCGCAAACGAAAGTGCACTCTGACCCCGGTTTCGGTTTATTGCGGTTTCCCTGCGGCCCGGAACAAGCCCGCCGCCAGCCACCAGGGCAGGGCGAACAAGCCGATGAGCAACGCGACGTACAACTGGTCGAGCCCGGCGAGCGCGACCGTAACGCCGATCAGCGCCTGCGCGATGCCCGCGGCGATCATCACGCGCGCCATGCCTTGCGCGGCAAAGCGCACGGCGAAGGCGCCGAGCAGGGCGATGGCGAGCACGCCGAGAAAGACCAGGTTCATCGGATTGCCTTCGCCCTGGATCATGCCGACGGCGAGGTTCACCCAGACGGTCAGGAAGCCGGTGCCGACTGCAACGATCACGCCCAACCGGTACAGCAGATGGCTGGACATGCGCGCGCCGATTTCGACCGCGCTGCAGGCGACCAGCAACAGCGCGCCCATCACGACGAAGTCGCCGCCGCTCCAGTTCACGCCGGCGTCGGGATAGAAGCGCATCGCCAGTGCCGGCAAGCACAGCAAGGCGGTAGCGCCGCCCCACATCAGGATTCGCCAGTAACCGAAGAGTTTGCTGCTGTCGTCCATGGGGCGCGCCTTGCGGTTCGGAGTGGAAACAGTCTGGCCGGGCTTCGTGTCCGGTAGATGGGCCGATTGTGTGGCCGGTGTGAAGCGGGGCAGGGCCGCTCTATTCCCGGGTGGCTGCTGGCGCTTCGCTCAGCCAGTGCATCAGGTTCAGCACGAACTGGCCGTTGCGTTCGGCCTCGGGGGCATTGAAGCCCATCGGTTGCTTCCGCGCGCCGGCGAGTTGCGCGCTGAACATCGCGGCTTCGCCGAAAAACGCGGCGCGCCCTTGGCCCACGGGCAGCACGGCGCCCTGCAGCCAGCCGCTGGCATCGACGTAGGGCGTGTCGGGCGCGAAAGCCCAGGCCGTTTTCGGAAGCAGGGAGATGGCGCCTTTCGGCATCACCAGCAGGGGCTGCGCGCCTGCGGGCGCGCGGAAGGCCTGGCCGGTGAAGCTGCGCACGCTGGCGATGCTTTCGGTTTCGCTGCGCCCGCGGATGATGGCGTGATCGGCGAGCGTACCGTCGCCGCGACGGAAGATCGTCGGCCGCGTCACCATATCGCGCTTGGCTTCGTCCACAAAACCCTCGAAGGCGAAGCCGTCGCTGAATTGCACGCTGAAAGCCGCGGCGAGATTGGCGGCGGCGCCGCCGAAAGGCTGGTGGTCGGCGATCAGCAGCAATCGGCCGCCCGTTTCTACCCAGCGTTTCACGGCATCGACTTCGGCCGCGGTGAAGGCGAACGGCGTCGGCGAAGGATAGGTGCTCCAGTCGTCCTCGTTCGGCAAAGCGTTCGAGATCACCAGCACTCGGCAAGGCGTCAACGATTTCGCATCGAACGCCGCGCAGTTCGGCCGCACGACAAAACCATCGCGCTGAAGCAGGGCGCCGAACGCGAAGAACCGGCCGTCCAGCGTGTGGAAGTTATGGTGCGCTTCGTCCAGGCAAACGACGGGGCCTGTACCTTCCGCGAACATCGGCGCGCCGACCGCGGGGCGGAAGTCCTTGTCGGCGACCTGCTGCGCGAACGTGGGCAGCGCGCCAAGCGCGAGTAGCAACGGCGACAAGGCGAGGGCGTGCTTCATGGCTATTCCCCAGGACCGGCTGTTCGGCCGAGCGTGCCTGTCGGCGCGCGTCGGCGACAGTGTCGAAAGCCCTAGGGCGCCGCCGGCGCCAGCGCTTTCGCGGCGTCCTGCACCATCGCCTCGGAATACGGTTCGCCGCTGCTTTCCGTGCGCGCCATCATCGCCTTCCAGAGCGAGAAGATGTCCAGGCCCAGCGCCTGGTAGCGGTCGTAGCCGCAGGTGTAGTGCTCGCGCCAGGCGACGGGGAGCGACGGATCGGCCGCGTGCCTGGCTTGCGCTTCGCGACATTCCTTCTGCATGCCGGCGCTGTACCGTACCAGTTCTTCGGGCGTCCACAGGCCGGACTGCAACAGCGCCTGCGCCGACAGCGCTTCGGCGCCGCCTTCGTGCACCCAGGGTTGGGTGTCGCCGATGCCGCCTTTCGTC
>CAYWHO010000232.1:948-3819 GCA_964458195.1 uncultured Arenimonas sp. | reverse complement strand
GCAATACGGCGTATCGAACAGGCGCGATGCCGGCACGCCCAGCTTCAGGTAGTAGTCGCGGTTGTTGTGGCCGATCGTGAGGAATGCCGAATACTGTTTCAGCAGCAGGGCGTGCAAGCTGCGTTTCCAGGCGGCACGCGGTCGCAGGCCGTTCGCTTCGCCACGCACGATACAGGGAATACCCGATCGCCGGCATGCCCACAGCGTTTGCAGCGCCATCTTCGTGCCCCAACCATTCACGATGACGGCGTCGTATCGGCCTTCGCGAAGGACCTGGCCAATCTCCGGCGTATCGCAACCGGCGAATTCCGTCAGAGACGGATGCCTCGCCCGGTTCTCCAGCACGCGATAGGAATAACCATCGAGCAGAGGCACATCCCAGGCGAAGGCGACACCGAACTCCCTGCCCTGCTCGACCGCGTCGGGAATCATCGCGAAATGGACTTGCAGATCGACGTCTTCGCGCGCGGACAACAGCCGCAACCAGGGAACCTGGTACTGGATGGGATGGGTAGTAACGACGGCGACTCGCATCAGGCAATGCTCCGGAAGGCATCCACGAGGCGGTTCTTTCCGGGTCGCCAGACCATGAACGGACGTTCGACAAGCAGGTAAGGGATGGCGCAAACGAACAGGACCGCAGCGACCGCGATCGGCAGCAAGAGAAGCTGTTGCCAGGGCGCGAGCGTCGTCCCCAGAGCGGCTGCGAGCGCCTTGCCGAGGAAGGAAATCACGAAGAAGTGGTAAAGGTAGACGCTGTAGCACATCGCGCCGACGCAGTAGATCGGCCACCAGCCGAGGAAGCGACTGGACAGGGACCCCCTCAGCCCGGACAGCAACACGAGCGCCGTGAGCGCCGGCAGCGATCCGAGCCAGGCGCCACCTTTCAACAGGCAGGCGATCACGCCGATCCAGGCCGCAAGGCCAAGCAGGTCGTAAGCCCCTCCGCGCCTCCGCGAAGGCGTCTCGGTATCGAGCACCGCGACCCAGGCGCCGGCGGCAAAGAAGCCGAAGTAATGCAGCAGGGACAGTCCGATGCGCGATGCCTCGTGGTAGTCGACCGTATGCGCAATGCCGCCGAGCGCCATCGCCAGCCAAAGCGTGGCGTGTCGCAGGCGCGATCGCGAACGGGCAATCAATGCGAACAGCAACGGGGCGAGCACGTAGAACTGCCATTCCACTTCCAGCGACCATGCCACGCCGTTCACTTCGCTGTGCGTCCCGAAGATCCAGCCGTGGAGGTAGGCGAGGCTGGCGAGCAGGTGCGGGAAAAGCGACCCGAACGTGGCGTCCGTGCCCGCCAATTTCAGCGCGAAAATGAGGAAAAGGCAGATGACGTAAGGCGGTTCCAGTCGCGTCAGGCGCCGCAGGAAATAGTCCTTCAGCGCCGGCTTGCGCTCGCCGAGGAATGGCCGGCCGAGGATGTATCCGCTGAGCGCGAAGAACAGCGGCACGCCGAAATGCCCTTCCGCCATGATCGACCGCACCCAGCCAGCAGGGGCGTCGCCGAGAGGGAAACGTACGGCGGCGAAGCCTTGCAGGTGATAGAGGATGACGGCGAGGATCGCCACGAAACGCAGGCCATCGATCTGCGGCACAAACTCCTGTGCCGGCCGCGGCCGCGCAAAACGGGTGAGGAACCAGTGTTTTGCTGCGCTTCCCTTCAACAACGGCGCACCGACTTCGCTCACGACGCGGCTGCCCGCATTCCGCGCAGGGCCTGGACCAGCGGCGCGCTGCAATCCGGCCAATGGAAACGCTGCGCGTTGCGCAACGCTGCGTCGGATGCCTGGCGCCAGGCAACATCGTCTTCCAGCAGTTCCGTCAGAGCATCCGCGGCCGCAGCGGGGTCGTCCTGCGCGACGACAGCACCGCGCGTCACCTCTCCGGCGGCGGTACCGGCGGCGACGACGGTCGGCGTGGCGAATGCCTGCGCCTCCACCGCGGGAATACCGAACGACTCGCAGCGACTGAGCAGGCAGAATACGCGCGCTTCGGTGTAAAGCCGTTCGAGTTCGGCCTGGTGGACGTGCCCGGTAAAACGAACGCGCTGCTGCAGACCCTTTTCCCGCACCAGCGCGTCAACGTCGGAGCGATACGAGGCGTCCGGCCACGGCCCTGCCAGCACCAGTTCCGCTCGCGGATTGCGTGCGGCGATTTCGGCGAACGCACGGATCAGCGTTTCGATCGCCTTGTGCCGCGCCATCACCGAAACGCAGAGCAGCATCTGCCTGCGCGCCTTCGGATCGCGACGCATGCCGCCGGCCTCGAACAGCGATTCGTCGATGCCCTGGTATGCGACCGTGGACGCGCCGGCCCTGGCGCCGAACCGTTCCTCGTACAGCGCCCGCATGTAATTGGAGTTGAAGACCATGACGGCGGCCTGGCGGTGGGCCCGCGCATAGGCACGCCGCTGCAGCCATGCCTTGATCCTGTCCCGGCCGCGGGCCATGCCCGGCAGCAGCGGCCATGGGTTCTGCGCCAGCACCACCTGCGGCCTCGGACAGCCGTTGCTCAACAATCCGGACGGTGAGAACACAAGATCGATCCCATGGCTGTCGCAGATCCGCCGGCCGTTGCGTTGCAACCACCACCCGCGTTCGGCCCAACGCGCGCCGACGGGCGCGGCGATCCGTTCGACGCTTTCCGGAAGCGCATCGGCAATGCCCGCGTTGTAGCGGTGCGTGAGCAGGCTGAAGCGCCACTCCGGAAGCGCCTTCATCGCCTCTTGCATGTGCCCGAGCAGGACATGCCGACCGGACAGGTTGTTGACCGACAGTGCATCGATAAGCAGACGCATCATCGGTCCCGCATTATGTGCATGGCATACGCCACGCCTCGTACCGGCACAGCAGCCGAGACTAGAAACAC
>CAYWHO010000232.1:0-938 GCA_964458195.1 uncultured Arenimonas sp. | reverse complement strand
GCCCTTCCTGAGTTACGGAAGCAACAGCCTGATCGTCGTCTGCATGGCCGTCGCTTGCGACCATGCACGGGAGAAAGACGGGAGCATGGCCAGCGAGCCGGCCTCGGAAAGATGATGCGAATCGCTGAAGAGCACGACCCCGGAACGCATGGGATTGCAGCGTTCAGGCGAACACAGCGCCGGCAACGGATCGAGCACGATAACGCCCGGCGAGCCGCCGACCACGTTCTCCAGCCATCGCATCGTCTGCCTTCGGCCGGCCTCGGCTTCTTCTCGACTGAGACCGCATTCTGAATTGCCGCGTCGCGCGAGACAGGCCGGTGCGTCGTGGGGCAATTCCGGTACGGGCGCAAGCAGGAATACCCTCAAGCCATCGCGTTGCAACTGGCCGATGGTGGCGCGCAGGCCGGCATCGGCGGCTTCTGCCGCTTTCTCGTTGCCGAGATACGGCGCCCAACGCGCCGCCAGCAACACCGAACCCAGTCCGTTCGAACGCTCGCGCCGGATCTCGGCGAGCACGTCGCGGTTGAATGCTTCGCAACCGGTCGAACGGTCGATACCTACCAGCAAGGGCGAATAGGCCTGCAGCGGCGGGCATTCGGGCATGAAACGAATGCGCGCCGAGCCACTTTGCCCTGCCGCGAAAGCCGATACCATCGGCATCGCATGCGATGCGTGCGAATCGCCCCAGACCAGGATACGCAAAGGCGTTCCATCGGTCGGCAAGTCGCATTCCCGGTCCTGGCGCAGATGCCCGGAATACGGTCTTTCCTGCCAACAAGCCAATCGGATCTTGCGTACTCCGTCGATGGAGTCGCGCAGACTGGCGTTGCTCACGTCTTCGTCCCAGGCGAATTTCGCCCAGGCGCCCAGCGATAGCGAGCAAGAGCCCAGCAGCGCGATTCCGGCAGCCGCGCCGGCGAACGCACGGCGCCGCG
>CAYWHO010000231.1:0-3866 GCA_964458195.1 uncultured Arenimonas sp. | reverse complement strand
GGTCGGCCGGGATCTCGGTGTTCTTCGCCCAGGTTCCGTTGGCGTAGGCGAAGAAGTCGTCGCCGGCCACCTGAGTCCTGTCCATGCCGGCGGTATCGAAACCGAAACCGCCGAGGACCGGTTTCGCCGGTGCCTCGGTCTTGGCAGCGGGTGCGCTGGCGTCGGGCGCCTTGGACCGGTCGCAGGCCGAAAGAAGGGCGGATGAGACGGCGAGGCTGAGCAGCAGCGGGGTCAGGCCCCGGCGAAGGCGCGCGGACATGGCGGAATCCTGTGGAAAGAGACGCCGAGCATAGGAGCTATGCCATGGCCGGGCATAGTGCGGAAGTCATGGGTGGCCCGTTCAGCCGCCGCGCGCCCGCCGCCGTTCTTCCCTTCTGCGCAGCGCGTTCGCCAGGATGGCTTCGCGCTCGGACGCCGTGCTCTGGCGCCAGCGCAGGATCTCGTCCACATGCCGTCCGCAGCCCAGACAGACATCCTGTTCGTCCAGGCAGCAGTCGCGCACGCAGGGCGAAGGCGGTCCGGCTTCGTCGGAGGCGATCGGCGGAAGCGGAGTCCGCACCATGGCCGGGCCTAGGCGAGATTCAGCGCTTCGCGCAGGCGGGCCAGGTAGCTGCGTCCGGAGGCGACGCGGACGCCGCATTTGAGCCGCAGCAGGTACTGGCCGGACGCGTAGGGTTCGACGTCGACGATGCCGTCGATACGCACGATGCGCGAGCGGTGCACGCGTACGAAACGTCGCGGGTCGAGTTGGTCTTCGAGATTGCTCATGGTCTCCCGCATGACCAGGGCGCGGCTGCCTAGATGCAGCTCGACGTAATTGGCGTGCGCGCTGATGTGATCGATCTCGTCCACCGGCACCAGTTGGATGCGGCCCGAACCGGGCACGGCGAGGCGCAAGGGGTAGCTGCGGGCACCCGATGCATGCGGTTGCGGGCGCACTCGCTCGATTGCCTGGCGCAGGCGTTCGGCCGAGATCGGCTTCAGCAGGTAGTCCACCGCCCGCGCCTCGAACGCGCGTACCGCGTGTTCGGAGTGCGCGGTGACGAAGATCACGTGGGGGCGGCGGCCGTCGCGCGGCAGCGATTCGAGCACGTCGAAGCCGTCGAGGTCGGGCATCTGGATGTCGAGGAAGGCGACATCGGGGCGCATGTTCTGCATGGCCGCGATCGCTTCGCCGCCATTGCTGCAGTCGGCGACGATGTCGATATCCTCGTACTGCCCGAGCAAGCGTTGCAGGCGCGCGCGCGCCAGCGGCTCGTCGTCGGCGATCATCGCGCGCAGACGGTGCATCAGGCGGCCTCCTGCAGGCGGCGCAAGGGCAGGGCGAGCCGCACCAGGGTGCCGACCTCGTCCCCGCGCTGCAGGTCGAGCTCGAAGTCTTCGCCGTACAGGCATTCCAGGCGCGCGCGCGTCGTGGCCAGGCCGATGCCATGGCCGCCGGGCGCTTCGCTGTCGGCGCTGTCGTTCTGCACTTCGAGCAGCAAACGGTTCTGCGCGTCGCAGTAAGCGCGCACGGAAATCCACCCGGGCAGGATGCGGCGACTGATGCCGTGGATGACCGCGTTCTCGACCAGCGGCTGCAGCAGGAGGGGCGGCACCTGCGCCGTCAGCGCTTCCGGCGCCACCGACCAATGCACGCGCAGCCGTTTGCCCAGCCGCACCTTCTCGATATCGAGGTAGTGGCCGAGCAGCTTCAGTTCCTCCTGCAGCGCGACGACCTGCGTTCCGCTCTTGTCCAGGCTGCTGCGCAGCAGGGCGCTCAATCCGACGATCATGCGGTCGGCTGCGTCCGGATCGCTGTGCACGAGTTCGGCGACCGAATTCAGGGCGTTGAAGAGGAAATGCGGATTGAGCTGCGAAGACAGGGCGGACAGGCGCGCGTCGGCCAGCTGCGCTTGCAGCTTTATGGCCTGCTGCCCTCGTTGATGTGCGCGCTGCGCATAGAGAAGCGCATGCGCCACGCCGATCATCAGCCAGCTCTGGAACAGGTTGTTGCGCACGCTGGTGCGCAGCACCTCGGTGAAGGTCGGCGGCGCGTCGTACCAATGCAACCAGCCGTCCAGGTTGTAGATGAAAACCGCGCGCATCACGATGACGAACACTACCGCGAGATTCAACGCGAGCAGCGAACGACCGATGCGGCCGGGGTCGAGCGGATAGCGGAACACGCACCAGATCAGGAACAGCGAGAAAGGCGCCCAGCCCCAGGCGCCGACCATGCTGGCCGGCATGGCCTTGGTCCAGGGCACGACCTTGCCCTGGGCGTCGAGCATGGTCATCCAGTCGAGGCCGTTGGCCAGGCCGTTGAGTGTCCACCAGGCGAAGACGACGAGGCAGAGAAGAACGAGCTTGCGATTCATGCGCCCAAGCTAATCCGCGCGCGACAGCGTTGCAATACGGGTTTCGTGCGTTCGTCCCCGGATACGGACGCTTCGTCCCAAGCCGCTTGCCGGAGGTTTAACGCCGGCACAGTTTGTCGGGGCAGGTGCTAACCGGCGCATGTCCGGCCCGTGCCTCGACCACACCTATAACGCGAGGGGAGTAAGCAGGAAAGATGAACAGGACAATCAAACACCAGCGCCTGCGCAAGAGCGGGTTGGCGCTCGCGCTCGGACTTTGCTTCGCCAGCGGCGCCTACGCGCAGTCGAACTCGACCGGCAACATCTCCGGCACGACCACGGCCGGCGCAACGGTCGTCATCGAAAACGATGCCACCGGCTTCCGCCGTGAAATCACCGCCGACGCCAATGGCAGCTACCGCGTCGGCAACCTGCCGATCGGCGACTACAAGGTCACCGCCGGCGGCGAAACGCGCACGGTCAAGGTCAGCATCGGTCAGACGGCCGATCTGGGCACCGTCGAAGTCGTCGGCGCCGGCACCATCAACGCCATCGACGTTTCGTCGGTCGAATCGACCACGATCCTGACGGCCGAGCAGATCGCCAAGGTCCCGGTCGCGCGCAACATCACCAACGTCGCCCTGCTGGCTCCGGGCACGGTGCGCGGCGACGCGGCGTTCGGCAACCTGGCCTCCTTCGGTGGCGGCGCGGTGTCCGAGAACGGCTACTTCGTCAACGGCTTCAACATCACCAACTCGTTCAAGAACCTCAACTTCGCCCAGATCCCCTTCGAAGCGATCGCTGAGCAGCAGATCAAGACGGGTGGTTACGGCGCCGAATTCGGTCGTATGACCGGCGGCGTGATCAACATCGTGACCAAGCGCGGTACCAACGATTTCCACGCGGGCGGCAACATCTTCTATTCGCCGGATTCTCTCAACGGCAAGAACCCCGACGTTTACTACCACGATCCGCGCTATCCGGACGGGCGTCGCCATGTTTCGGACAACAGCAAGGACACCGCCGGCACGGTGACGACGGCCTCGGTCTGGGCCAGCGGTGCCCTGGTCAAGGATCACCTGTTCGCCTATGCCCTGCTGAGCTATGGCTGGATCAACGGCGCCGACACCTACGGCAACATCTTCGGCAACGTCAGCACCACGCTGTCGCAGCGCACGCCGACCTGGCTGTTGAAGATGGACTGGAACATCAACGACAGCCACACGCTGGAACTGACCGCGTTCTCCGACAAGATCAAGCAGGAGACCGACGTCTATTCCAACGCCGTGGCGGCACTGAGCGCAGCGAACCGCGGCCCGTTCAACGGTACCGCTTCGAACGCCGGCAACGGCTACAACGGCACCCCGGGCGGTTATCAGGATCCATACCCGGCGCTGACCCCGTCCACGACCGACCTGCCGATCGGCACGACCCTGCAGCGCACCGGTCTGCTCGGTACCACGTTCAATGAGAACGGCGGCACCAGCTGGTCGCTGAAGTACACCGGCTACCTGACCGACAACTTCA
>CAYWHO010000230.1:1735-3886 GCA_964458195.1 uncultured Arenimonas sp. | reverse complement strand
GATCCGCCCGCGCTTCGGCGTGATGCGCGCGCGCGAGTTCCTGATGAAGGACGCGTACTCCTTCCACCTGACCGCCGAGTGCATGGCGCAGGGCTATCGCGCGATGTACGACGCCTATACCCGCGTCTTCACCCGCCTGGGCCTGAAGTTCCGCGCGGTGCGCGCCGACAGCGGCGCCATCGGCGGCGACGCCTCGCAGGAATTCCACGTGCTGGCCGACTCGGGCGAGGACGCGATCGTCTTTTCCGACGGTTCCGATTACGCGGCGAACGTCGAGGCCGCCGAAGCCCTGGCGCCGGGACCGCGCGGCACGGCTTCGGAAACGCCGCGCAAGATCGACACGCCGACGCAAAAGACCTGCGAAGAAGTGGCCGCGCTCATGGGCATCGCGCTCGATCACACGGTGAAATCGGTTGCGCTGTTCGGCGACGACAGCCTCAAGGGCGGCGGCTTCGTGCTGGCGCTGGTGCGTGGCGACCACATGGTCAACGAGATCAAGCTCAGCAAACTGGCCGGCATGGGCGGCTATCGCCTCGCGACCGAAGCGGAAATCCTCGCCCACCTCGGCAGCGAACCGGGCTTCTTGGGCCCGGTGAAGCCCGCGAAGGAAATCACCGTCGTCGCCGACCGTTCCGTCGCCGCGATGACCGACATGGTCGTCGGCGCGAACGAAAAAGGCTTCCACCTGGCCGGGGTCAACTGGGGCCGCGATCTGCCGGAACCCGATGTGGTGGCCGACATCCGCAATGCGGTCGAAGGCGATCCGTCGCCGGACGGCCAAGGCAAACTCGCCATCGCGCGCGGCATCGAAGTCGGCCATGTCTTCCAGCTCGGCCGGAAGTACGCCGAGGCCATGGGCGCGACCGTGCTCGACCAGGAAGGCAAGGCGCAGGTCATGTACATGGGCTGCTACGGCATCGGCATCAGCCGCATCGTCGCCGCCGCGATCGAACAGAACTTCGACGGCAACGGCATCTGCTGGCCCGAACCGATGGCGCCCTGGCGCGTCGCCGTCTGCGTCATCAACCCGAAAGGCGATGCCGCCGTCGCCGATGCGGCGAAAGCGCTGTACGACGAACTCAACGGCGCCGGCATCGAGGCCTGCCTCGACGATCGCGGCCTGCGGCCCGGCCAGATGTTCGCCGACATCGAACTACTCGGCATTCCGCACCGCGTCGTCGTCTCCGAGCGCGGTCTTGCCGCCGGCACGTTCGAGTACCGCGGCCGTCGCGACAGCGAGGCGACCAACCTCGATCGCGCCGCGCTGTCGGCGAAACTCGGCCTCGGCTGATGTTGACCGGCGCGTTCCTGCTGCTGGCCCTGGCGGCGCCCGCCGAGGCCGCGCGAAGCGCCCCCGTGTTGCCGGCGCAGGCACCGAGCGTAGAAGCCTTCGTTCCTGCCGGGTGGAAGATCCTGCAGCGCGCCGACGGCGATCTGGATGGCGACGGCCGTCCCGACGCGGCGTTCGTGCTGGAGAATTCGCAGCAACCCGATCCCGGTTTCGGCGACGAAGAGGAAGGCTGGCAGACGTTCTGGCCGCGCATCGTCGCCGTCGTGCTGGCCGAGGGCGAAGGCTACCGACTGCAGTCAAGCAATGCGCGTTTCGTACCGGCCTGGACCCAGAGCAACTTCGACGACGTGATGGAAGACGGCAGTCTGTCGATCGCCCAGGGCGTGCTGTCGGTGCGCTTTCGCCAGTTCGCCTCAGCCGGGAGCTGGTGGGCCGGACAGACCACGTTCAAGTTCCGCCTGCAGGCCGATGAGATGGCCTTGATCGGAATGGACCGCGAATCGATGCATCGCGCTTCCATGGAATATTCGAATCTCAGCATGAACTTCCTCAGCCATCGCGCGAAACAGACGACCGGCGCCGATGGCGACGAACCGCGCGCGGCGAAGGAACGCTGGCACGCCTTCGGCGATGCCGCCCCCACCCTGGCGAAGATCGGCGACGGCCTGGAGTACTGGCCTGCGGGGCTGGAACGCTTGCGCTGAACCCGGGTGCCGCGCAGTTGCGCTTACGCGCGACCGCGGCGTGGCGACATACGCACTCGTAGGGTTTCGTTCAATCAATGCCTTGCGAAGTACGCTAGTGTATGTAATCGCCAGCCCCCGGCGAGTCGGGAAATAATCGCGGGTTTCGCCGCCCCT
>CAYWHO010000230.1:0-1635 GCA_964458195.1 uncultured Arenimonas sp. | reverse complement strand
CCGGTGATGCCCGGCTGCCTGGGCCTGGATGCGATGTGGCAACTCGTCGGCTTCTTCCTGTGCTGGAAGCAGAACCCCGGCCGCGGCCGCGCCCTCGGCGTCGGCGAGGTGAAATTCACCGGCCAGGTGTTGCCGACGGCGAAGCTGGTCGAGTACGTCATCGATCTCAAGCGCGTGGTCGAGCGCAAGCTGGTCATGGCGATCGCCGACGCGAAGATGTTCGTCGACGGGCGCGAGATCTACACCGCCACCGACCTGCGCGTCGGCCTGTTCACTTCCACCGATTCGATGTGAGATCCGCATGAAACGCGTCGTCATCACCGGCCTCGGCCTGGCGTCCTGCCTCGGCAACGACCGCGCCAGCGTCTCGACTTCGCTGCGCGAGGGCCGCTCCGGCATCCGGATCAATCCGGAGCAGATCGAACACGGTTTCCGCAGCCATGTCGCCGGGCGTCCCGAGGTCGATTTCGAGGCGCGCATCGATCGCAAGCTGCGTCGCTTCATGGCCGATACCGCCGCCTACGCCTACGTGGCGATGCAGGACGCGATCGCCGATGCCGGTCTGTCGACCGATGCCATCTCCGACCCGCGCATCGGCGTCATCGCCGGCTCCGGTGGCGGCTCCTGCGCCAGCACGGTGGAAGCGGCCGACCTGTTGCGCGAGAAAGGCGTGCGTCGCGTCGGTCCCTACATGGTCACGCGCACGATGTGCTCGACCGTGTCGGCCAATCTCGCCACCGCCTTCGGCATCCGCGGCCTGAACTACTCCCTCTCTTCGGCCTGCGCCACGTCGGCGCATTGCATCGGCGCGGCGATGGAACAGATCCAGCTCGGCAAGCAGGACCTGGTCTTCGCCGGCGGCAGCGAGGAGCTGCACTGGACGCAGACGATGATGTTCGACGCGATGGGTGCGCTGTCGACGAAATACAACGACACGCCAGAAAAGGCTTCGCGTCCCTACGACGCCGACCGCGACGGTTTCGTCATCGCCGGCGGCGGCGGCATGGTCGTGGTCGAATCGCTGGAGCACGCGCAGGCGCGCGGTGCGCGCATCCTGGCCGAGATCGTCGGCTACGGCGCCACCTCCGACGGCGCCGACATGGTCGCGCCTTCCGGCGAAGGCGCGGCGCGCTGCATGCGCCAGGCACTGGCCACGGTCGACGGCCCCATCGACTACATCAACACGCACGGCACTTCGACGCCGGTCGGCGACGTCGCCGAGCTCGGCGCGATGAAGGACGTGTTCGGCGATGCGATGCCGGCGTTCTCGTCGACCAAGTCGCTCTCCGGCCATTCGCTGGGCGCCGCTGGCGTGCACGAGGCGATCTACTGCCTGCTGATGATGGAGAGGGGTTTCATCGCCGGTTCGGCCAATGTCGGCAAGCTCGATCCGGCGGCCGAAGGCCTGCCGCTGGTGCGCGAGACGCGCGATGCCGTGCTGAACACGGTGATGTCCAACAGCTTCGGTTTCGGCGGCACCAACGCCACCCTGGTGCTGCGCCGCTTCGCTGTGTAGGAGCGATGGTCGCTCCTACAGATTGCGCCGCGGCGAAACCAGCAGGTTGCCGACCAGGATGCCTGCCACCAGCGCGATCAGGGCGCTGATCACCGCGACGGCGGTATCGAGCCCCAACA
>CAYWHO010000229.1:1495-3886 GCA_964458195.1 uncultured Arenimonas sp. | reverse complement strand
TCGAAAGCGAAATGCCCGGCTTCCTTGGCCATCTGCGCATGGAACACCACCTGCAGCAGCAGGTCGCCGAGTTCGTCCTTCAGTTCGTGCATGTCGCCGCGATCGATGGCATCGGCGACCTCGTAGGCTTCTTCGATCGTGTACGGCGCGATCGTCGCGAAATCCTGCTCCAGGTCCCAGGGACAGCCGCCGTCCGGATCGCGCAGCTTCGCCATGATGCGCAGCAGCTCGCCGATTTCAGCCATGCAGCCAATCCCTCCAAGGCAATCCGGCGTCGCCGAGCGCGATGAAGTCGGGATTGAGCAGGGATTCCTTGTGGTTGTAGCGCAGCGGCTGCCCGTCCAGCGTCAGCACCGCGCCGCCGGCCGCTTCCAGCACGCACTGCGCCGCGGCGGTATCCCATTCCGAGGTGGGGCCGAAACGCGGATACACATCCATGCGACCTTCGGCGATACGACAGAATTTCAGCGACGAGCCCAGGCCCTGCGATTCGACCTCGCCCATGCGCCGCATCGCCGCTGCGGTGCGCTCGTCCAGGTGCGAGCGACTGGCAGCGACGCGCAAGGGCGGCGATGCCGGCTTGCGGCTCAGGATCGGCACGTCCTCGTCGCCATCGCGCACGAACGCGCCGACGCCGCGAATACCGTAATGCAGCTCCTCCAGCGCCGGCGCGTAAACAACGCCGAAGACGGTCTCGCCGTTCTCTATCAGGGCGATGTTGACGGTGAATTCGCCGTTCTTCTTGACGAATTCACGCGTGCCGTCGAGCGGATCGACCAGCCAGTAGCGCGTCCAGACGCGACGCTCTTCCCAGGCGATGCTGGCCGATTCTTCCGACAGCACCGGAAGCTCCGGCGTCAACCGACGCAGGCCGTCGACGATCAGATGATGCGCGGCAAGGTCAGCAGCCGTGAGCGGCGAGCGATCGTCCTTCTGTTCGACGGCGAAATCCTGCACGTAGACCTGCATGATCGCAGCGCCGGCCGCGACGGCGATGTCCACGACGGCGCGATGGTCGATGCTCATCGGCGCATCGCCAGGACTTCCCGCACCACCAGCAGGCCGGCCAGCGACCGGCCTTCCGAACAATCCTCGCGCAACACGAGCTCGTGCAGCGCATCGAGTTTCCAGGGCACCACTTCCAGCTCCTCGGGTTCGTCGCCGGGCAGGCGTTCGGGATAGAGATCCTCGGCCAGCACCAGGTGGATTTCGTGCGTCATGTACGTCGGCGCCAGCGTGATGGCGCGCAGCAAGGTCAGCTTGCGCGCGCCGAAGCCGGTTTCTTCCTTCAACTCGCGGTTGGCCGCTTCGAGCACGCCTTCGTCGGGGTTCATGCGCCCTTTCGGCAGTCCGAGCTCGTAGCGATGCGTTCCGGCGGCATATTCGCGGATCAGCAGCACGGTGCCCGGCTCGGGAACGGCGGCGATCATCACCGCGCCGTGTCCCCGGCTCTTCAGGCGCTCGTAGCGGCGGCGCTCGCCGTTGGAGAACTCCAGGTCGATGGTCTCGCGCCGGTAGGGACCGACTTCGACTTCCTCGCTGGCATGGATGGTCGGAAGGACGGGCATCAGTATTCCTGCCCTGCGCTGGCCGCGCGACGCACGGCATGGACAGGAGGGCGGCGGCTCGGGATCATGGACGCATGCAGGACGATCGGAACGACAGGACGATGCTAGCAGAGGCCGAGGCCTGGAGGTCGCGCGATCTCGCGGTCCTCTGGCACCCGTGCACGCAAATGGCCGAACACCCCGACACCCTGCCCCTGCTGCCGATACGGCGGGGGCGCGGGGTCTGGCTGGAGGGCGTGGACGGAAAGCGCTATCTCGACGCAGTCTCGAGCTGGTGGACGAACCTGTTCGGCCATGGCGAGCCGCGCATCGCCGCCGCCATCGCGAAGCAGGCGCACGAGCTGGAACACGTGATCTTCGCCGGCTTCTCGCACGAGCCGGGCCTGAAACTGGCCGAATCCCTGCTGCGCATCGCGCCCAGGCAAGCCGGCCGCGCGGACCTGGCGCGCGTGTTCTACGCCGACAACGGCTCGGCGGCGGTCGAGATCGCATTGAAGATGAGCTTCCACAGCTTCGCCAACCGCGGCGACTCGAAACGCACGCGTTTCGTCGCGCTCGGAAATGGTTACCACGGCGAAACCCTGGGCGCGCTGTCGATGGGCGACCTGCCGCTGTATCGCCGCGTTTACGCGCCCCTGCTGCTCGAACCGATTTTCGCGCCCTCGCCGGACGCCTACGAGGCCGAACCCGGTGAATCGGCCGAAGCCGTCGCATTGCGTCGCGCCGACGAGCTCGATGCGATCTTCGCCGAGCATGGCGAAAGCATCTGCGCCCTGATCCTGGAGCCGCTGGTGCAATGCGCCGGCGCGATGCGCATGCACCA
>CAYWHO010000229.1:0-1485 GCA_964458195.1 uncultured Arenimonas sp. | reverse complement strand
CCCGGCCTACCTGCGTCGCGCCCGCGAGATCTGCGACCGCCATGGCGCGCACCTGATCGCCGACGAAATCGCCGTCGGCTTCGGTCGCACCGGCACGATGTTCGCCTGCGAACAGGCCGGCATCGCGCCGGACTTCCTCTGTCTTTCCAAGGGCCTGACCGGCGGATTCCTGCCGATGTCGGCCGTGCTGACGACGCAGGACGTGTACGAAGCCTTCCTGTCCGAGTCGCGCGAACGCGGCTTCCTGCATTCGCACAGCTACACCGGCAACCCGCTCGGCTGCGCCGCTGCCCTGGCGTCGCTGGCGATCTTCGACAGCGAACCGGTGCTCGAACGCAACCGCGCCACCTCCACCCGCATGGCCGAACTGGCCGCCCCGTTGCGCGAGCATCCGCATGTCGCCGACGTTCGCCAAACCGGCATGATCCTCGCGATCGAGATGGCCGCCGATGGCCGCGCGCGCAAAGCCTTCCCCGCCGACGAGCGCAGAGGATTGCGCGCCTATCGCGCCGGACTCGAGCGCGGGGCCGTGCTGCGGCCGCTGGGCGATGTGCTGTACTGGATGCCGCCGTACTGCATAGACGAAGCGGCCTTGCAGCACCTCGCCGATGCCACCTTCCACGCCCTGCACGAGGCGACGCTCTGATGCGCAGCACCCGCAGCTACCTCGACCTGCCCCTGGCCGTCGGACAAGGTTTCGCCTTGCCGGAAGCGACGACGAATCACCTGGTGCGCGTACTGCGCCTGCAGGTCGGCGACAGCTGCCTGCTGTTCAATGGCGACGGCTTCGACTACGAGGCCCGCTTCACCAGCCTGCTCAAGCGCGGCGCCGAGGTCGAAGTGATCGCCCGACAGGAAGTACGCAACGAATCTCCCTTGCGGATCACGCTCGCGCAGGGCATCGCCCGTGGCGAGAAGATGGACTGGATCCTGCAGAAGGCGACCGAACTCGGCGTCGCGCGCATCGCGCCTGTGGTCAGCGACCGCACCGAGGTCAAACTCGACAGCGAACGTTCCGACAAGAAAATGAACCACTGGCGTGGCGTCTGCGCCGCCGCCTGCGAACAGAGCGGCCGCGCGCGGCTGCCCGTCGTCCTGGAACCGCAATCGCTGGCGCAGTTCGCGGCGAGCGACGGCAACGGACGACGCTTCATGCTCGACCCCGGCGCCTCCTTGTCACTGCCTGCGCTGCAACTGGTGCCGGACGCGCAGATCACGCTCGCCATCGGCCCGGAGGGCGGTTTCAGCGATCGCGACCTGGCGATGCTCAAGGCCGGCGGTTACGAAGGCGTACGCATGGGCCCGCGCATCCTGCGCACGGAAACGGCGGGACCGGCAGCCATTGCCGCCATCAATGCCTTGTACGGGGATTGGTTGTAGGGCGGGCTTCAGCCCGCCTGCCGAGTCATTCCCGGGAGTGCGGGCCCGGAGCCACCGTCGGCGATCAGGCCGCCTGGTTCAACGCCTTGTCGATCAGCAATTCGA
>CAYWHO010000228.1:0-3898 GCA_964458195.1 uncultured Arenimonas sp. | reverse complement strand
CGAAAATATCACCCGGATCGCAGCGCCGCGAGGGCCGGATCGGCGCGTGGCGGAATTCGCCCGGCAGGCGATCGGGCCGGTGCTTCAACATCGTGCCGGATCGCCGCAGCGGCTCAGGTCGCTGCGCCCGTCTTGCCGGGGTCGCGCAGCATCTGCCAATGCGTCGGCGTTTCGCCGACGACGACGAAGCCCAGCCGTTCGTAAAGCCTTTTCGCGCGATTGACCTTCAGCACCTGCAGCCAGACCGCTTGATTCTTCGCCTCACGGACGATTCTTCCGATGACTGCCGATCCGTAACCCTGGTTCTGGTATCCGGGCGCGATCTCGATCGACATCAGCTTCACCGGATTCGCCGCGCGGTCGACCACCAGCATGCCGACGGCCTGGCCGTCGTGTTCGATGATTTGCGTACGCGATGGATCGAAGGCGGATTCGAATCGTTGCGATTGCTCGGCCTCGTTCCAACCCCAGGTCGCTTCGACGTAAGCGCGCATCGTCCGCCAATGCAGCTCGCGACAGAATTCCTTGTCGTCTGGCGTGGCGGGGCGGAGGATCGGCATGGGATGGCGGCTATTTTGCCGTGCGCTTGTCGGCCTTTCTGGCCTTGCCCGCCGCATGGGTCGGTTTGCGCAGGCGCACCGGCGTGTCCCCGCGCCCGCTGCCGGGTTCGGCGAGTCTTGCATCGAGCGGCGCAGAGGCGGACTCGGCAAACGCGGGATCGCTTCTCATGGCGCTTCGGTCTCGGGGTCTGGTTCCGGGGGATCCAGTTCGCGTTCGCGTGCCTGCTGCGCCTTCGACTTGATCTCCGTTCTGCCGAAGACATGTCCGTCCGGCCAGGTCAGTCCGACGGCGACGGCATCGCGCTTGAGCGCCGCGATATCGGCGACGCGTTCGTACGCCCACAGGCGCCAGCGCGGCACGGCGAACGACCACCACAGCCAGGCGAGCACGAAGCCTGCGGGAAACAGGGCAACGCCGATCCAGTTGTATTGGCGTGCGACCCAATGGTTCTCGACCAGCAGCGCGAACAGCGCCAGCGGACCCACGAGCAGGGCAAAAACCGGTCCGTTGACGACAAGCAGGCCGCGCCAGATCGCCTTGCCGACCGAGACACTGCCTTTCATCGGCCGTACCCCAGCCATGCGAAGAAGACGAGGGCGAATGCGCCGCCGGAGTCCGGCAGCAACAGCAGCAGTGCGGCGAGCATGTTGAAAGCCGCGCCGATGCGAAGTACCTGGCGGATGGTGCTGCCCGACGTCATGCGCGCGGTTTCAGCCGACGAAGAACAGCGCGATGCTCGCACCCAAGCCGATCACCCAGAGCAGCGAACGCAGCAGGTCGCGATCGGCGAGATAGGCGCCGATATAGCCGAGCCGTGCCGCCACGAACACCATTGCGAGCAGATCGATGCGCCCCTGCGATGCCTGCAGGCGTTCGGCGATCAGCACGCCGGCGATGAAGATCGGCAAGGCTTCGAAACTGTTGTGCTGGGCGGCGTTGGCGCGCGCCTGCCAGCCCTGCAGGTTCGCCAGCCATTGCCGCGGGTTGTGATTGTCGAAACCGCCTTCGCGCCGCGGTTTGCCGAAACCTTTCGACTTGGCCAGGCCGGCGCAGGCGATGGGCAGCAGACAGGCGATGAGGATGCAGAGGTCGGCGATGCTCATGTTCGTCCTCGGAAAGAGAAGGTACGCGGTTCTGCCAGCGTCCGGCACCGCTGCATGGATTCGGGTCGACGCCGGGAACGCGAAGCCTCGTTCATTGCCCCGGCGGCGGCTGCCAGAGCTCGACCTTGTTGCCTTCCGGGTCTATGACCCAACCGAACTTCCCGTATTCGGAATCGTCCACCTTGTCTTCGACCTGGCAGCCTTCGGCGCGCAGCGCGGCGAGCAGAGCGTGCAGGTCGTCCACCCGGTAATTGATCATGAAGCTGGCGTCGCTGGGTGCGAAATGCCTGGTGTCTTCCTTGAACGGACACCAGACCGTGGTCCCGACGCCGCCGGGATTGTCGGGCGAAGCCCAGCGAAAACCGGCGCCGCCCCATTCCTCGACGCCGACGCCGAGATGCACGCGGTACCACTCGGCCAGGGCTTTCGGGTCCTTGGCCTTGAAGAAGATGCCGCCGATGCCTGTGACTCTTTTCATGGGGAAGTCCCGATTGCGGTGAATATCGTGGCCGCGCCCGCGCCCGATCAAACGGTTGGCGATGCAGCCGCGTCCTTGCGACGCGTCACGAAACGCCGCACGAGCCAGGTCAGCAGCACCAGCGCGGAGGGGCAGGCCCAGCCGAACGCGGTGGCGATGCCGAGCATGTCGCCATCGGCCTGCGCTACGGAAGACGGATCGATTTTCTGGACGGCCAGGACATAGGCCACGTTGAAGGCCCAACCGGCGCCGATGGACATCGCCGCCGCCAACAGGGCGTTCAGGCGCAGGCGCGAGACGAGCAGCCAGAACAGGACGACGGGCAATGCCAGCGCGACCAGCAACAGGAGGATGACGGCGATATTGCTCATGGGTACTGAACCTTGCAGCTGGCGACGTCGGCGGGAGCGCAGCGCCTAGCCTAGCACCCGGCGTCCGGCGGCATGCAACCGGGTTCGCGCCGCGATGGCCGGTGCGGCCAGGCTCGCCGCTGCCCCGCTGCCTGGAACGTACGGCGACCGCGGCCCGCTGTCGCGATTCAATCGACGATGAAAAGCGTGGCGCCGGTTTCGGTGGACGAGCGATGCGGCTCGGCGTTGTCGGCGACCTGGTAGCTCATGCCGGGACGAAGGACGAACTGGCGGCCGTCCGCAAGTTCGGTGTGCAGCTCGCCGCTCAGGCAGAGCAGCACATGGCCCTTCACGCACCAATGGTCGGCGAAATATCCCGGCGTGTATTCGACCATGCGAACGCGGACCGCGCCGAAGCGCTGCGTTCGCCAGAAGGCCGAACCGGTGATGCCCTTGTGCTCGGCGGGTTCGATCGCCGACCAGTCGGTGGTGCAGAAGGGAATGTCGGAGAGTTGCATGAGTCCTCCTTGCCCAGTAAGGGAGAGCTATTCGAACGAACACTGGCAAGTTCGGATTAGAAGGTCCTGACCGAAGAGTCTATGCTTGAGAGGCCATCTTCGACTCTTGCTGTCGCATGTAGTCAAGCAAATGCTGGCCAGCATCATCTTGGCTAAACATGACAAGGAGGCACAAACCGAGGCTCGATAGATCTGCAGCGTCTTTAGCCATTTCGTTGCAGGCGATCATGTCTGCCTCGCCTGAGATATCGATATGGCTGCCGTCTTCCATATTGCTAGGGTATCTAAATAGCTCGTTTTTGGGATCGCTCACCGAGATCGGAAGAAATGTGTACTTCGTGTACTTGTCGGTCAGTCCTTCGATCCTTCTCGCTAATGCATGCAGGTACTTTCGTATTTCCTCAGGAGAGCATCTGAGGCCTCGCGATGCGATTGAAATAGAGGCGTCATCCATCTCTGTAAGCATCGATCGGACTTTGTTCAACAGCACGTGATTGTCGTGGGTCAAGTCCACAATCTTCGTGCCGGAGGAGATCATCACGGATTTCAGGAACAGCTCAATTCCATGTCTAAGATTGAAAATGATGGGAGCTATCCAGCCGCGATGCCCTATTTTTTCGGCTTCTCTAGCGAGATGTTCGGCGGCCTCGAAATAGCTAATCGCGAGCCAGAGCCACTCTTCTGCCCGATACCTGTCAAAGCTGAATTTCAATACTTTCATGGGCACCAGCGTTTCCGCGCGCTCAAGACTCCTGCCTTCATCGCACCAGCACCAGCGTCGCCAGTCCGAGGAAGCTCAGGAAACCCATCACGTCGGTGACGGTGGTCAGGATGACGCCGCCGGCAAGCGCCGGATCGAGGCTCATGCGCTTGAGCGCCATGGGCACC
>CAYWHO010000227.1:0-3966 GCA_964458195.1 uncultured Arenimonas sp. | reverse complement strand
AGCGCAAGTACAGGGCCTCGTAACCGATGCCGCGGTCGTACCACTGCAGGGCTTCTTCGTTGCGCTGCATCTTCTGCAAGACGATCGCCATGTTCACGCACATCGCCGACTTGTCGAGATCGGCGAGATCGCTGTCGATCAGTCCCCGCAGCAGGCGCATCGCTTCGTCGAACTGGTTCTGCTCGACCAGCGCGGCGATCTTCTGCGCGGTCTCGTAATAATCTGCGTAGCGCATCCCGTTCCCCGAAGAAGCGCGGCTCAGCGCGCCGGCAGGTATTGCAGCGGATCGACCGGCTTGCCGTTGCGACGGATCTCGAAGTGCAACATGTCGCGGATGGCGCCCGTGCGACCCATTTCGGCAATGGCCTCGCCCGCCTTCACCTTCGTGCCTTCGGCGACGAGGCGACGACGGTTATGCGCATAGGCCGACAGCCATTCGTTCGAATGCTTGATGATGATCAGCTCGCCATAACCGACCAGGCCGGCACCGGAATAGACGACGACGCCATCGCCGGCGGCGGCGACCGGCTGTCCGGCCTTGCCGGCGATATTGATGCCCTGCTGTGTCGGGTCGCCGCTGACGTAACGCCCGATGATCTGGCCCTGGGTCGGCCAGCGCCATTCCAATGCCGCAGCGCTTCCGGCCGGCGTGGAGGGCGGTGGAATCGGCACCGATGGATTCACTGGCGTCGGCGCAGTCGTCGTGGGCGGCGGCGACACGACGACGGGTTTGGAAGGATTGTTCGCCGTTGCGGGCGCCGCAAGGACCGGCGCCGCTACGACAGGCGGCGGCGTTGCGGCACTGGCCGCCGGCGACGGCGCTGCGACCGGCGGCTTGTCGCCGCTGGGCGGCGGGTTCGCGACCACGGGAGAGGCCGACGCGGTGGTCGTCGCCGGCTTGTCCGGCACCGTTTCGAATGGCGTGACGGAAGGCGTGGGCGTCGGCGGTTTCGCCGCGGGCGCAGTCGCGACCACGGGCGGCACCGGCGCGACGCGCGGCGCGTCCAGGCGCAGGCGCTGGCCGATGCGCAGGGTGTACGGTTCGCCCATTGCGTTCCAGTCGGCGATCTCGCGGTAGTCCAGCCCATAACGCATCGAGATCGCGTACAGGGTTTCGCCGGCCGCGACGACATGTTCGCGCGAGGCCGGGATCGGTTGCTGCGAAGGCCTCGGCGCACGGGCCGGCGGCGCGGCACGCGTGGATTGCGCCGGCTGACTTCCGTACTCGCGCGGTTGCTCGACGCGCACGACGCGGGCCTGGCCGCAGGCGCTGCACAACGCAGCGGCCAGAAGGATTGCGGCATAGCTAGCGAGGCATTGGAGTCTTGGCATGCGGGTCAATTCAAGCACAAAGCGGCGACGAACTCATGCGCCCTGGTGGCGGAGCCACAGCCAGGCGATCAATCCGATGAACAGGACCAGCGCGACCCAGCCGACCGGTTCGATGTGCCGGCGCAGCGTCGCCTCGGCTTTTTCGCCGCCGAGACGGATGGCGCCGGCGACGAGGAAGACGCGCTTGCCGCGCCCGATCAGCGCGCCGAAGAAGAAGGGCGCCAACGGCATGCCGACCGCACCGGAGGCCAGGGTGAAAATCTTGAACGGAATCGGGGTGAAGCCGGCGATCAGCAGCAGCCAGAAGCCGTTCGCCGCAGCCTGTTGCTTGATGTCCTCGAACTGGTGGGCATAACCGAGCTTGGCGATGAAGGGCATGGCCAGTTCGATCGCGTAGTAGCCGATGGCGTAGCCGATGAACATGCCTACCAGCGACCCGGCGAGGCTCAGCGTCGCGAACCAGAAACCGCGTTTCGGCTGCGCCAGGCACATCGGCGCCAGCATCAACTCCGGCATCACCGGGAAGAAGATCGCTTCGGCGAAACTCAGCAGAGTCAACAACCAGGGCGCATGTTTGCTTCGGGCCCAGACGATCGCGCGCTCGTACAGCGGCTGAAAAATCTTCATCAAAGGGTTCCGGAAACGAGGGGCACGAACACGACCTTGCCGAGGTCTTCCTGCTGCAGGCCGTCCGCAGTCTTGCGCAGGCGCAGCAGGGTCTGCGAATTCGGGCCGCCGACCGGCGCGACCAGGGTGCCGCCGTCGGCCAACTGCTCGAGCAAGGCGGGATCCAGCGCCGCGCCCGCCGCGGTGACGATGATGGCGTCGAACGGCGCGTATTCGGGCCAGCCCATGCGACCGTCGTCGTGCTTGCTGCGCAGGTTCAGATGCAGGTTGCGGAAGCGCCGGCGCGCGATGCGCAGCAACTCGTCGATGCGTTCAACCGTATAGACCTCGATACCGAGCGAAGCGAGCACGGCCGCCTGGTAGCCCGAACCGGTGCCGATCTCCAGCACCTTCTTCGGCATGCCGTGTTCGATCAGCGCTTCGGTCATGCGCGCGACGACCCAGGGTTGCGAGATCGTCTGGCCGTTGCCGATCGGCAGGGCGGTATCTTCGTACGCGCGCGAGGCCAACGCCTCGTCGATGAACAAATGCCGCGGCAGACTGCGCAGCACAGCCAGCACGCGCTCGTCGCGGATGCCGCCCTCGGCGCGCAGACGCTCGACCAGGCGATCGCGCGCGCGTTGCGAGGTCATGCCCTGCCCCAGCGCTTCGGGCTTGCGATGGAAATTCGGCGTCATGCGGACGACTTCAAGGCCGCGGTGAGACCGCCGACCCAACTGGCGACGGTTTCGAGCGCCTGGTAGCGCGTCAAGTCGACATGGATGGGGGTGATCGAGATGTGGCCGGTCTTCACCGCGTGGAAATCGGTGCCCGGGCCGGCATCCTGTGCCGCCCCTGGCGGACCGATCCACCAGATCGGCCGGCCGCGTGGATCGTTCTGCCCGATGCAGGGCTCGGCGCGGTGGCGATGCCCGAGCCGCGTGACTTCAAAGCCCTTCACCTCGTTCCACGGCAGGTCGGGCACGTTGACGTTCAGGATGGTGTCGGCCGGCAAGGGATCGGTGACGAGGCGAGACATGATCTCGACCGCGGCGCGTGCCGCGGTTTCGAAATGCACCGCACGATGCTCGTGGCAGGCCAACGACATCGCGATCGCCGGCAGGCCGAGGCAGCGCCCTTCCATCGCCGCGGCGACGGTGCCGGAATAGATCACGTCGTCGCCGAGATTGCCGGTATTGTTGATGCCCGACAGCACGATGTCGGGATCGGCTTCGAGCATGCCCGACAGCGCGAGGTGCACGCAGTCGGTCGGTGTGCCCGCCACGCTCCAGATGCCGTCGCCCGTCGGTTTGGCGCGGATGGGCTGGTCGAGCGTGAGGGAATTGCTGGCGCCGGAACGGTCGCGGTCGGGTGCGACCACCGTGACGGCGTGACCTGCCTTGCGTAGGGCATCGGCCAGACAACGGATACCCGGGGCATCCACACCATCGTCATTGCTTACCAGTACGCGCATCCGGACTCCTGCCTGTACCCGAATCATAGCGGAGCGCCCGCTGATTTTCCCGCCCGTGCGCGTTAGGCTTGCGCCATGAAACGCAAGTCCACGCCGGTCGCGCCGGAAGACGCGGCCCTGTTCCGCGAAGCCATCGGCGAGGTGCAGCGCATCGAGGTCGAACCCGCGGCCACGGATCGTCCGGCGCCGCCGCCCGAACCGCGCCGGTTGAAGCTCGACGAGGCCGAAGCCTTGAAGGAGTCGCGCGACCTCTCGGCCCTCGCCTTCGTGGAAGCCAACGAAATGCTGGCCTTCCGTCGCGACGAAGTCCCGGAAAAAACCCTGCGCCAGCTCAAACGGGGCCAGTTCAGCGTGCTCGACGAGATCGACCTGCACCACCTGCGCGCCAGCGACGCCGAGCCGATGCTCAAGCAGTTCCTCAACGAGTCGCGACAGACTTCGCGCCTGTGCGTGCGCGTCGTGCACGGCAAGGGCCTGCGTTCCGAGGCTGCCCCCGTGCTGAAGTCGCTTGTGGATCGAATCCTGCGCCATCGCGGCGATGTGCTCGCCTTCGC
>CAYWHO010000226.1:0-3988 GCA_964458195.1 uncultured Arenimonas sp. | reverse complement strand
CTGGCGAATATCCTCGCCTGCGTCGAAGCCGGTGTGCGCGTGGTGGATTCGGCCGTTTCCGGCACCGGCGGCTGCCCCTATGCCAAGGGCGCCAGCGGCAATGTCGCCAGCGAAGACGTGGTCTATCTGTTGGAAGGCCTGGGCCTGTCCACCGGCATCGAACTCGACCGCCTGGTGGAGACCGGGCGCTGGCTGGCCGCCCTGCTCGGACGGGAAACCGGCAGCAAGGTCACCCGGGCCCGCGCCGGCTGAGCCTCCCGCTTCGGCGTCGGGGTGCTAACCTGAGCGCGATGAACGGAGACGACGGCCGCGACGGTGGCGATTCCGGTAGCGCGGGCCGCGCCGCCGCGCAGCGCGCCGAGGCCGCACTGAACGAATTGCGCGGCAGCCTGGCCTCGGGCCAGTTCCCCGAGTTGCAGGCGCAACAGTTGGCCGCCGCGCTGGCGGCGATGGAGTCGCTGCTGCAACAGGTCGAGACCGAACGGCAACGCGCCGACGGCCTGTTCAATGCCCTGCCCGACCCGGTGAGCATCATCGACCAGGAAGGTCGCATCCTCGATCTCAACGAAGCCGGGCTCGAAGCCTATGGCCGCCCGCGCGGCGAGATCGTCGGCCGCCTGGTGCACGTGCTGAACCCCGATCTGCCGCGCGACCACATGAGCCCGGTCTGGGAAGTGCTGAACCGCGGCGAGAGTTATGTCGTCGAAGTCACCAACATGCGCGCCGACGGCAGCCGGTTTCCGGTCGAGGTGCATTCGGCCGTGTTCGACGACCGCGGCGAGAAGCACATCGTCGCCGTCGCGCGCGACCTGAGCTCGCGCGTCGAAGCCGAGTTGCGTTACCAGCAACTGATGGAGAGCATCGACAAGGGCATCCTCGTGCAGGACAAGGACGGGCGCATCCTGTCGGGCAACCCGGCGGCGATGCGCATGTTCGGCATCGAACACGGCGAACGCCTGGCCGATGCCCTGCGCTTCGAACGCTGGCTGGTGGTGGACGAACGCGGCAAGCAGATCCATTTCGAGGACATGCCGCCGATGCGCGCCCTGCGCAACGGCCAGACGGTGGAAAGCACCCTGCTCGGTCTCTATCACCGGCACAGCAAGCAGCTCAGCTGGCTGTCGGTGACCTCCGTGCCGCAATACGCCCCCGAAAGCACCGAGCCGCACCAGGTGATCTCCATCTTCAGCGACGTCACCGCGCTCAAGCGCGACAGCGCCCTGTTCGACCGCGCGCAGACGCTGGCGCGCATCGGCGGCTGGGAATGGGACGCCCCGCGGCAACGCCTGTACCTGACCGACGAAGCCCTGCGCATCATCGGCCGTGTGGACGATCCGCCGCGCGACCTGTCGGAGATCCTGTCGCAGATCTCGCTGCACGACCGCCCGCTCGTCGAAGACGCCGTGGCGCGGTTGTTCCGCGAAGGCGGCAGCTTCGACCTGGAAGTCTACGGACAGCGCCCCGACGGCGAAGTGCTCTGGGCCCGCCTGATCGGCGAAGCCGAACGCAGCGATCCGGAAGTCACGCGCTTGACCGGTACCTTGCAGGACATCACGGCGCGCAAGATGGAAGAGGAGCGCCTGCGCGTGCTGGCGCGGACCGATCCGCTCACCGGCCTGCTCAACCGCGACGGCATGATGGCCGCGCTGCAGTCGCGGCTCGGCTACGCCGGCCGGCAACTCGCGCTGTTCTACATCGATCTCGATCGCTTCAAGATGGTCAACGACGTGCTCGGCCACCGCGCCGGCGACCAGATCCTGATTTCGGCCGCCCAACGCCTGACGGAAGCCGCCGGACCGCACGCGGTGCTGGCGCGTTTCGGCGGCGACGAGTTCCTCGCCCTGTGCGATTACGACGAGGATACCGACCGACCCGAGGAAATCGCCGAGCGCATCACCCAGGCCTTCGCCGAGGGCTTCAGTCTGGCGGAAGAAGAATTTTCCCTGACCGCCAGCGTCGGACTCGCCTGCTCGCCGCAGGACGGCGACCGCCCGGAACAGTTGCTCAACAACGCCGACGCCGCGATGTACGACGCCAAGCGCCGCGGCCGCAATACCTGGCAGCGCTTCAATCCGCGTCTTGCGCGACGGCAGCAGGACCGGCTGCAGATCGAATCGCAGCTGCGCCGCGCGATCGACAACAACGAGTTCCACCTCGTGTACCAGCCGCAGGTCTCGCTGCGCGACGGACGCATCTACGGCGCCGAAGCCCTGCTGCGCTGGCGCCACCGCACGCTGGGCGAGCTCTCGCCCGATGCCTTCATCAACCAGGCCGAAGCGACCGGCGACATCGTGCGCATCGGCGCCTGGGTCATCGGCCAGGCCTGTCACCAGATCTGCGCCTGGCGCAAGGCGGGCCTGTCGATCGAGCGCGTCGCGGTGAACGTCTCCTCGCGCCAGATCCTCGGCGACGAACTGCCGCGCGTGGTCGAGGCGGCACTGGGCAAGTGCAATCTTCCCGGTTCCGTGCTCGAACTGGAAATGACCGAACGGGTGCTGGTCGAGGACGCGCCGGACACCGTGGCCAGTTTCGACGCGCTGCGCAGCCTCGGCGTCGGCCTGGTGATCGACGACTTCGGCGAAGGCTACAGCGCCCTGAACTACCTGCGCCGCCTGCCGATCAACGGACTCAAGCTCAGCCGGCCCTTCCTGCAAGGCGTACCGGACAACCATTCCGATGTCGCGATCTGCCAGGCGGTGACCGGCATCGCCCACAGCCTCGGCCTGTCGATCGTCGCCGAAGGCGTCGAGACCGAGGAGCAGCGCCGCTTCCTGATGGACCTCGGCGTTTCGCTGGGCCAGGGCTTCCTGTACAGCCCGGGCATCGCCCCGGAAGAGTTGACGAACCTGATGATCCGGACGAAATAGCCGCTCTGTCCGTTAAAATGGCGGCATGGACTTCCTGATCAGACCGATCCGCACCGAAGACGATCCGGCCGTCGCCCGCATCATCCGCGAAGTGATGCCGGAGTTCGGCGCCAGCGGCGACGGCTTCGCCATCAAGGACCCGGAAGTGGACTGGATGACGCGCGCCTACGCCGAACCGCGCTGCGCGTATTTCGTCGTCGAACGCGATGGCGTCGTGATGGGTGGCGGCGGAATCGCGCCGTTGACCGGCGGCGACGAGGATGTGTGCGAACTGCGCAAGATGTATTTCCTTCCGGCCCTGCGCGGTCTCGGCGCCGGCGCCGAGCTGATGCGGCGCTGCCTGGACGCGGCGCGCGCGGCCGGCTTCCGCCGCTGCTACCTGGAAACCCTGTGCGGCATGGATGCGGCCATGCGCCTGTACGAGCGCAGCGGCTTCGCGCGGATAGACGGGCCGATGGGCGACACCGGGCACGGCGGCTGCAATACCTTCTACCTGCGCGAGCTCTAGGCGCATGGCCGCTGGGCTTGGCAGCCCAGCCTACATGTTCGCGCCGCGCTGGCGGCTACGGTAAAATCGCGTTTTTCAGCGGGAATCCCCATGCAACTCCAGGACATCCGTGCCGTCGTCACCGGCGGCGTTTCCGGGCTCGGCTTCGCCGTCGCCAGCCATCTCGTGGCGCAGGGCGGCAAGGTCGCGCTGTTCGACATCAACGACGAGAAAGGCGCCGCCGCGGTCGCCGAACTCGGTGCCGGCAATGCCTTCTACTTCCGCACCGACGTTTCCGACGAAGCCAATGTCGAAACCAATGTCGCCGCCGCGAAAGTGGCCTTGGGCGGATTGAACGCCGCCATCAACTGCGCCGGCATCCTCGGCGCCGGCCGCGTGCTCGGCAAGGAAGCGCCGATGCCGCTGAAGCAGTTCGCCGGCACCGTGATGGTGAACCTGGTCGGCAGCTTCAACGTGGCCAAGGCGGCCGCGAACCTCATGCAGCACAACGAAGCCGGCGAAGACGGCGAGCGCGGCGTGATCGTCAATACCGCTTCGGTGGCGGCGTACGAAGGCCAGATCGGCCAGGCCGCGTATTCGGCCTCGAAGGGCGGCGTGGTCGGCATGACCCTGC
>CAYWHO010000225.1:568-4003 GCA_964458195.1 uncultured Arenimonas sp. | reverse complement strand
TGTCAACGGGAACCCAACTTTCCCCAGATATGGGAATCGAAAATTCCCCACCCTGGTTACGCTTCGGCCTCTTCGGTACGAACGAGGCCGGCCTTCAACTTCTCTTTCAGTCGGTACGAGTTGCCGCGGATGTTGAGCGTCACCGCGTGATGCAGCAGCCGGTCCAGGATGGCAGTGGCGATCACGCGGTCGCCGAATACGTCGCCCCAGGCGGCAAAGCTCTGGTTACTGGTGAGGATCATCGGTCCGCGCTCGTAGCGGCGGCTGATCAACTGGAAGAACAGGTTGGCACCCAGCCGGTCGATCGGCAGGTAGCCGATCTCGTCGATGATCAGCAACCGCGGGGTGGTGTAGAACTTGAGCTTCTCGTCGAGCCGGCCTTCGGCGTGCGCCTTGGTGAGCGTGGCGATCAGGTTGGCGGCGGTGCTGAACAGCACCCGATAGCCGGACTCAATGGCCTTGAGGCCCAAGGCCACGGCGAGATGGGATTTGCCGACACCCGGGGGGCCCAGCACCAGCACGTTGTCACCGTGCTCGATGAAGTGGCAGGAGGCAAGCGTTTGCACCTGCTTCTTGTCGATCGAGGGCTGGTAGGCGAAGTCGAAGGTTTCCAGCGGCTTCACGAACGGGAAGCGGGCCATGGCGGTGCGCATCGCCACGTTCTTGCTGGTCTTGGCGGCGACCTCCTCCGACAGCACCTGCTCGAGGAAGTCGGAGTAGGCGAGTTCGCGGGCGGCGGCGTCCTGCAGCAGGGCTTCCAGTCGCTCCCGGCTTTTGAACAGACGCAGCTTGAGCAGGTGCTCGCCCAGGCGCTCCAGTTGCGCCGGATTCATGCCACCTCCAGCAGCTGTTCGTACACGGCGAGATCGCGGATTTCCACGCCGAGCAGCGCCGGCACCGCCGGGCTGGGTGCTATGGCGGGAGTATCGGCGAAGCGCGTGCGCGCGTTGCGCGCCACCGCGCCCGGCCCGTGCTCCGGCTTGACCCGCAGTTGATGGCGGCCGGCGAGCACCTCATGCTCGGCTACGATCTGTCCTTGATGCGTGATCTGCCAAACCGCACCAACGCGCACCACCTCCACGGTCTTGCCGATCAGCCGCCACGGTACGGAATAGCGATTGGCGTCGATGGCCACCAGCCAGTCCTCGGCCACCACCCGGCTGCGCCGCAACGCCTGGAAGAAACTCGGCCGATCCAGCGTGTGCACCAACGCGCTGGCCTCCCGCGCGAAGCGGGCGAGCGGCTGCTCGTGCGTAGTGCCATGGATGCGCACATCCGACACCTCGCCGAGCCAGGCGCGCAGCTGCTCGTTGAAGTCGGCCAGGTCGGCAAACACCCGTCCGGGCACGAAGTTGCGCTTGACGTACTTCACCCCGGATTCAACCTTGCCCTTGGTCTGGGCGCGATACGGTCGGCACAGCCGCGGCTCGAAGCCCCAATAGCGGGCAAAGGCTTCGAAGGTCGCATTCCAGCGCGGCACCCCGGCCTCGGTGCCGATGGTGACCGTGCGCATGCGGTCGTACAGGATCTCGGCCGTGTGGCCGCCGAAGTGCGCGAACGCGTGCTCGTGCGCCGCGAGCAGTGCCTCCATCCGCTCGTTGGCGTAACCCTCCGCCCAGGCGCGGCGCGAGTAGCCCAGAGTCAGCACGAAGACATGCACGGCCGCCGGACCGGACGTGAAGCGCACCCGGACCTGGCCCCAGTCGACCTGCGCCTGCTCGCCCGGTCCGGTTTCGAAGCGACGCTGCGTCAACGACGCCACCGCCGCCTCGGCCCGCAGCGGCCGGACCGCGATCTTGACCGTGTCGTAGCCACCCGCGTAACCGTGGTTCGCACGCAGCTCCTGGAACAGGATCCGCGCCGAGTACTGCACCTGCGGCGCGCGTTCGGCCAGCCATGTCGCGTGCGGCGAAAGCAAGGTCGCGGCCACCGGCAGGCGCCGGTACGGCACCCATTCCGCCTTGCCCAACGTGGCGCGTACCGTCTTGCGATCCAACCCGGTCGCCCGCGCGATCTGCGACACCGACTGCCCCTCGGCACGCAGTCGCTGCATTTCCTCCCACCGTTCCTTGCTGATCACCGGCACCTCCGCGCCCACCTCGGGCACGAACACCTTAGCCGGGACCTCTACCATCGCTTCATCCCCTTCCATCTGCGATCTCCCGATCATCGACGGGTGGGGAAAATTCAATTCCCACAAGTGGGGATTATTGGGTTCCTACTGACAAGCAAAGCACGACCCTGCTTCACGCGCGTCCGCTGCACGCAGAGGTTAGGCCGCACTAGTGGACTGTAACAGCCATTTATAGACTAGAATGGTGTTCATGCCGAACGCCATCAGTCTGACCAAGACGGAACGAATGGAACTCACTAAACAAGCGACCAGTCGCACGGGCCGCGCAGAGGATGCGCGGCGGGCACGACTGGTGTTGTTGTTGGCTGAGGGCCATACGTGGGATGACATTTGTGATCGTTTGCCGTGCAGCCGAGGGTTCATCGACAGCTGGAGCAAGCGGTTTGCCGCGGAACGAGTGGCTGGGTTGTACAGCCGTCACCGCGGCCAGGGCGCGACGGTGCTGACGCCGCGCTTGGAGGCCCGCATCCTGGAGTGGACCTTGAAGCGCAAGCCGGCCGATGGTTCGACCCAATGGAGTACGCGCAAATTGGGAACGGCGATGGGGGTAAGCCACATGATGGTGTCGCGGGTGTGGGCGAAGCATGCGTTGAAGCCGCACCGGGTTGACGGCTACCTCGCTTCCAATGACCCCGAGTTCGAAACGAAGGCGGCGGATGTAATCGGGCTGTACCTGAATCCGCCGGCGCACGCAGCGGTGTTCTGCGTGGACGAGAAGACAGCGATCCAGGCGCTCGACCGCAAGGACCCGGTGTTGCCGCTGTCGCCGGGACGTGCTGAACGACACGGCTTCGAGTACTACCGCCACGGCACGCTGTCGCTGTACGCCGCGTTCAATACCAAGACCGGCGAGGTGATGGGCAAGACGGCCGAACGACACACGTCGGCGGAGTTCGTGGCGTTCCTGACTGACATCGTGGTCAACCAGCCCCGAGGCAAAGAGATCCACGTCATCGCCGACAACCTTTCGGCACACAAGACCAAGCGCGTCGACGCGTTTCTGGCTGAGCATCAAAACGTTCATCTGCATTTCACTCCGACCTACTCCTCATGGCTCAATCAGGTCGAGCTGTGGTTCGCCAAGATCGAGCGCGACGTGATCGCGCGAGGCGTATTCACGTCAGTACCTGATCTCAAGCGCAAGTTGATGCGCTACATCCGGCACTACAACAAGGCGCCCAAGACCGTGAAGTGGAAGTACTTCGATCCATCGCGCCGAATCAGTTCACAATCAGTTGTTACAGTCCACTAGTGGACTGTAACAGCCATTTATAGACTAGAATGGTGTTCATGCCGAACGC
>CAYWHO010000225.1:0-468 GCA_964458195.1 uncultured Arenimonas sp. | reverse complement strand
GTACTTCGATCCATCGCGCCGAATCAGTTCACAATCAGTTGTTACAGTCCACTAGGAGTTCTTCGATGACCATCACCGCGCAGGAAGCGCTGCAGCGCACGATCGAGCACCGGGAAATCTTTCCCGACGAGATGCTGTCGCTGATGCGCCAGATCATGACCGGCGAGGTGTCGCCGGTGATGATCGCGGCGCTCACGATCGGCCTGCGCGTGAAGAAGGAGACGATCGGCGAGATCGCCGCGGCGGCGCAGGTGATGCGCGAGCTGTCGACCAAGGTCGACGTCGCCGATCCCGCGCACCTGCTCGACATCGTCGGCACCGGTGGCGACGCGTCGCATACGTTCAACATCTCGACCGCGTCGATGTTCGTCGCCGCGGGTGCCGGCGCGCGCGTGGCCAAGCACGGCAACCGCTCGGTGTCGTCGAAGTCGGGCAGCGCCGACGTGCTGGAGGCGCTCGGCGCCAACA
>CAYWHO010000224.1:0-4014 GCA_964458195.1 uncultured Arenimonas sp. | reverse complement strand
AGCGAGTTCATGGAAAAGCACGCCGTCAGCCGCCTGATCGGCGCACCGCCGGGCTATGTCGGCTACGAAGAGGGCGGCTACCTGACCGAAGCGGTGCGTCGCCGCCCCTACAGCGTCATCCTGCTCGACGAGGTCGAGAAGGCGCATGCCGACGTGTTCAACGTCTTGCTGCAGGTCCTCGACGACGGACGGCTGACCGACGGCCAGGGTCGTACGGTGGATTTCCGCAACACGGTCATCGTGATGACCTCGAACCTGGGTTCGCAATACATCCAGGAGCTGTCCGGGCGCGGCGATTCGGCCTATCTGGAGATGAAAGCCTCGGTCATGGCGGCCGTGCAGAGCCATTTCCGTCCCGAGTTCATCAACCGTCTCGACGACATCGTCGTGTTCCATCCGCTGGGACAGGAACAGATCCGCGCGATCGCGCGCATCCAGACCGCGGGCCTCGCCCGCCGGCTGGCCGAGCGCCAGATCCGCATCGAGATCAGCGATGCGGCGCTCACGCTGTTGGGCGAAGCCGGTTTCGATCCCGTCTACGGCGCGCGGCCGCTCAAGCGTGCGATCCAGCAGCAGCTGGAGAATCCGCTGGCGCAGAAGATCCTCGGCGGCGAATTCGCCCAGGGCGACGTGGTTCGCGTGGACGCGAAGGCCGGCAGCCTGACGTTCTCGAAGGATTGAACGCGAAGCGGACCGGTGCTTCCGCGACAGCTTCGCCTTATTCGCTCAGCGCCGGCTTGTCCGGCGCGACGCACTTGAGGAAATGGCTGGTGTCGCGCATCACGTTGTTCCTGATGTCCTTGCCGTCGCGTTTCGAGTAGTACTCCACCAGGGCGCGCAGCCGGTCGCGCATGCCCTTCGAAGCGGAAGGTTCGATCAAGCGTTCGACGATGGCGTCCTCCGGCAGCCCCTGCTTGCGGTAACCGGGCACGACCACCGCCAGGTAGTAGGAAAGCAGGTAGCACACGCCGCTGCGATCGGCGTCCAGCGGAACCTGCCGGGCCGCGAGGCATTGCAGGAAGGTCGAGCTTCCCCAGGCCGGCATCGACCCCGGTTTGGCGTCGTAGATGACGCGCAGCCGCTGTTCGACCAGGGCTTTCGGTGGCGGCGCCTTGCCGGGCGGCAGATTGCTCATCGCGCGCTCGACCGCCTTTTCGATCGGTTGGCCGGTGGAATACAGCGAGTACTCGGCGAGGCGCAGCGAGGATTCCCCGCCGCAGGCCATGGTGAAGGCGACCTGCTCGCGGTTGAGGCCGTACATCTTCTGCTCGGCGCGGACTGGCGAAACGAACGCGGCCGCGAGGAGCGGCATGGCGAAAGCGACGGAAGCGATCCTGATGAAGTTCATTCACTGGCCCCGGGGGTGGCGTACGCGCAGTTTGCCGTGTCGCGGGCGGCACGGACAGCGCAGGGCTGAATATCGCGCAACCGGCGGGATCATGTCGCGGGCAGCCCGGCCGGCGCCGCCATCACCATTTCCGCCAGCGAATGCGCCAGTTCGCGTTCCGCCATCACCACGCCGTCGGCGCCGTGTTTCATGAGGTGCTCGACTTCGGCATCGCTGTGCGCGCGCGCCAGCAAGGTCAGCGCCGGATTCAAGGCGCGCAACTTGACCAGCGTTTCTCCCGCTTCCAGCGGCTGCGGGATGGCGAGGATGGCGATGCGCGCCTTTTCCGGCTGCGCTTCGGCCAGCACGTTGTCGGCGGCGGCGCTGCCGCGGATGCCGGGGATGCCGGCCGCGTGCGCGCGCGCCACGTGATCGGCGTTGTCGTCGATGATGAGGACCGGCACGCCGCGATCGCGCAACAGCCCGGCCAGCGTGCTGCCCACGCGGCCGTAACCGATGACGATGGCGTGCGCGTCCAGGTCCAGCGATGGTCCAGGCGCAGCCTCCTTCGGTGGCAGCGGCGTTTCGGCGATCCTGCGCGCCTGCCAGCGCGAGAGCCAGGAGAACATGAAAGGGTTGGCGATGATCGACAACAGGGCGCCGGCGAGGATCAGGTCGTGCCCCTCCTGCGACAACAGGCCCTGGGCGAGGCCGAGGCCGGCGAGGATGAAGGAGAACTCGCCGATCTGCGACAGGCTGACGGCGATCGTCAATGCGGTGGCGGTCGGCAGCTTCAGCAGGCGCACGATCGTGAAGGCGATGCTGGCGTTGCCGAAGATGATGATGGCCAGGGTGGCCACTACCAGCCACGGATGCGCGATCAGGATGCCGGGATTGAAGAGCATGCCGACCGAGACGAAGAACAGCACGGCGAAAGCGTCGCGCATCGGCAGCGAATCGGCGGCGGCTTTGTGGCTCAGTTCGGATTCGTTGAGCAGCATGCCGGCGAAGAAGGCGCCAAGCGCGAACGAGACATCGAACAGCTTCGCCGCACCGAAGGCCACGCCCAGTGCGATCGCCAGCACGCAAAGCGTGAACAGCTCGCGCGAGCCGGTGGCGGCGACGCGCTCGAGCATGGACGGGATCACGCGGCGTCCGACGATCAGCATCACCGCGACGAAGCCCGCGACCTTGACGAAGGTCAGGGCCAACGCGGCCCAGAGACTGCCTCCCTTGCCGTCGCCCGCACCCAGCGAGTCGGCGATGGCGGGCAGCAGCACCAGGGCCAGCACCATCGCGAGGTCTTCGACGATCAACCAGCCGACGGCGATCTTGCCGCGCCGAGTATCGAGCAGGCGCCGTTCCTCGAGCGCGCGCATCACCACGACGGTGCTGGCCACCGACAGCGCGAGGCCGAACACGACCCCATTCATCGGCGACCAGCCCAGGCTCCAGCCGAAGCCATAACCGAGCAAGGTGACGAAGGCGATCTGCGCGATCGCGCCGGGCAGGGCCACGGCCCGCACTTCCATCAGGTCCTTCAGCGAAAAATGCAGGCCGACGCCGAACATCAGCAAGATCACGCCGATCTCGGCGAGTTCGCCGGCGATGCCCGCGTCCGCCACGAAGCCGGGCGTGAACGGCCCCACCACCATGCCGGCCAGCAGATAGCCCACCAGGGGCGGCGTGCGCAGGCGCTGCGCCAGGCTGCCGAAGAGAAAGGCCACCACGAAACCGATGGCGAGCGTGGCGAGCAAGGGCATCGAATGGGGCATGCGACTCCAGGGTTGGGGCGGAAACGCGGCGGAAAATGCACGCCGGCAGCCCCGAATTTAACCGATCGACCGGTTCGGGTCTGCCTCAGGCGATCCGATTCTCCCGCCGGGTCCTGCGTTCGGGCCGGGGCTGGTAGAATGCACGGCTTATGATTTCCTTGAAGAATTTCGCCCTGCGGCGCGGCGAACGCCTGCTGCTGTCCGACGTGAACCTGGCCCTGCATGCGGGCTGGCGTGTCGGCGTGATCGGCCGCAACGGCTGCGGCAAGTCCAGCCTGTTCGCGACCATCCTCGGCGAGATCGAGCCCGATCGCGGCGATCTCGACTTGCCCGGGCGCGTGCGCATCGCCAGCGTCGCCCAGGAAACGCCGTCCTTGCCCGATCCGGCGATCGATTTCGTGCTCAGCGGCGACGAGCAGGTCTATTCGATCATCCGTGCCGAAGCCGAAGCGATGGATCGCGAGGATTACGACGCCGTCGCCGAAGCGCACCAGAAGCTCGCCGAGATCAACGGCTACGATGCCACCGCGCGCGCCGGCCGGCTGTTGCACGGCCTCGGCTTTCCGGCCGAGACGCATGCGCGCGCGGTTTCGGATTTTTCCGGCGGTTGGCGCGTGCGCCTGAACCTGGCGCGCGCGCTGATGTGCCCGTCCGACATGTTGCTGCTCGACGAACCCACCAACCACCTCGACCTCGACGCGGTGCTGTGGCTGGAGCAGTGGCTGCTGAAATACACCGGCACTTTGCTGATGATTTCGCACGACCGCGAGTTCCTCGACGGCGTCTCGACACACACCCTGCATCTGCACGAGGGCAAGGCGAAGCTTTATACCGGCGACTACACCAGCTTCGAGCGCCAGCGCGCCGAGCAGCTGCGCCAGCAGCAGATCGCCTTCGAGAAGGAACAGGCCG
>CAYWHO010000223.1:0-4040 GCA_964458195.1 uncultured Arenimonas sp. | reverse complement strand
CGTCCGGCACCGGTATCGAAGCCAACAGCCATGCGCTGGCGCGTTACGCCGCGCTCTGCCAGGAAGCCGGCATCGTGCCGATGGTGGAGCCCGAAGTGATCATGGACGGCGATCACGACATCGACACCTGCTACGAAGTGACGGAAGTCGTGCTGCGCTCGCTGTTCGCTTCGCTGTACGACCACAACGTCATGCTCGAGGGCACCATCCTCAAGGCTTCGATGGTCATCTCCGGCAAGGATTGCCCGGAGCAGGCCAGTGTCGAGGAAGTCGCCGAGATGACCCTGCGCTGCCTGAAGAGCACCGTGCCGGCGACCTTGCCGGGCATCGTCTTCCTGTCCGGCGGTCAGAGCGACGAAGCCGCCACCGCGCACCTGAACGCGATGAACCAGATGGGCCCGAATCCCTGGCCGCTGAGCTTCAGCTACGGTCGTGCCATGCAGTCGGCCGCGCTGAAACTGTGGTCGCAGGACATCGCCGGCAACGTCGCCGTGGCGCAAAAGACCGTTTACGCACGCGCCAAGGACAACGGCCTCGCGGCGCTCGGTCGTTGGGTCAAGGCGGCCTGATCCGCGTTTCCCTTGTCGCGAGAAAAACGCCGGCGCAAGCCGGCTTTTTCTTTGCGTGGCGCTCAGGCGTCGGCGATCGCGCGTTCGGCGATGTGGCGGTCGTAGCGATCCAGCCCGATGTCGGCCAGCGTCTTGAGCACGACAAAGGCGATCGTGCCGGTAGTGCCGAGCGCCACCGCGCCGAACCCGATGGCGATGTGGATGGGCAGCACACGCAAGTAGGGCATGAACATCAGGGCGCCGAGATTTGGCCGTCCTGACGCGTCGGCTTCGATCTGCGCGGCGCAGGTCTTGCGCTGCGCGAAGACGAAGGAAACGCCGCTGGCGACGATCAGGAGGAAATCCAGCAGGCTTTTCAGCGGCGCCTTTTCGCAAAGGAAGAAGAAATAGACGAGGTGGAAGATGCCGAAATGCATCACGAAGAAACTGGCGGTCGAACGCTTGCCTTCCTCGTTCTCCGGCACCGGCTGGTCGTTCGAGGTGAAGCCCTCGGTGCTGAAGCGACGTACCGCCAGCATTCGCCGGCGCGCGTACCAGCCGATCACCAGGTTCTGCAACCAGTAAGGCCAGAGCAGCATGCCGGCCGTCCAGTCCAGGGCCAGCGCGAAGACCAGGGTCAGCGCATTGGCGCCGAGCAATGCCAAGACTGGATTATCGGTCGAGGTTCCGCTCATGTATTCCCTGAAGGCGAGCCCGATGGGCCGTGCGATATTGTCAAATCTCGCATGGATTTGTCGCCGAAGTCGGCCCGGCGGCGCAGAATGCGGCGATCGTCCCGCCCGGCCTCTGGCGGCTGATGCTGCTCGGGACGGGGTATTGAGGCTGGCGCACATGCCGCGCGCCGGCAAGACCGCAGCGGCCGGGCCGCCGCCCCCGCCGGCTCACTGATGACATCCCCACGACATCCGCCTGACATAAACTGGGCGCCCGTCACGCGGACGCCGCGCATGCCCAAGCAACCTGTCGTGGTCGCCTTGGAAAAGGGACGAGAGTACCTGTGGTGCGCCTGCGGGCGCAGCGGAACCCAGCCCTTTTGCGACGGGTCGCATCGTGGCAGCGGCATCGAGCCGATGAAGTTCACCGCGAAGCGTGACGAACGGGCCTGGCTTTGCGTCTGCAAGGCCAGCAAACATGCTCCGTTTTGCGATGGAAGCCACAACAAGCTGAAGGAATCGGACTGATGCGTTTGCGAGGATTCGTGGTGACGTCGGCCCTGGTCGCCTTGCTGGCGGCTTGCGGCAGTGGCGAACAAAAAGGCCAGGGCGGCGGCCCGCCGGCCATCGTCACGACGGTCGTGTTGCAGCCTTCCGAATGGCACGACAGCATCGATGCGCTCGGCACGGCGCGCGCGCGCGAGTCGGTCACCATCACCGCGAAGGTCAGCGAGACGGTGGAGCAGGTGAAGTTCGACAGCGGCGAACAGGTCCGCGCCGGCCAGCCGCTGGTCGTGTTGTCGGGCAAGGCGCAGCGCGCCGAACTCGCCGAAGCGCAGGCGCGTTATGCCGAAGCGCAGCGTTTGTTCGACCGCCAGCAGGACCTGGCCAAGCGCCAGCTGATCGCCGCCAGCCAGTTCGACCTGCAGCGCGCCGCGCGCGATGCCGCGAAAGCGCAGCTCGACCAGGTGCGCGCGCAGATTTCCGATCGCGCCATCGTCGCGCCCTTCGCGGGAACGCTCGGCCTGCGCCAGGTCAGCCCCGGTTCGCTGGTCACGCCGGGCACTGTCATCACCACGCTCGACAACCTTTCGACGATGGAACTCGACTTCTCGGTGCCGGAGCGCTTCCTGCCGGCGCTCAGCGTCGGCCAGGCCATCAGCGCACGGACCGATGCTTATGCCGAGGAGGATTTCTCCGGCCGCATCGCTTCGCTCGATCCGCGCATCGATCCGGTCAGCCGCGCGATCACCGTCCGCGCCGAGATCGCCAATCCCGACGGCCGCCTGCGCCCGGGCATGCTCATGCGCGTCAGCGTCGCCCTGCCGGGTCGTCAGGCCCTGCAGGTGCCGGAGATCGCCCTGCAACAGGTCGGCCAGCAGGCCTTCCTCTTCGTCGTCGGCGCCGACAACAAGGTCGAACAAGTCGCCGTGCGCATCGGCCAGCGCAAGCCCGGCGCCGTCGAAATCCTCGAAGGCGTGAAGGCCGGCGATCGCATCGTGGTCGAAGGCACGGTGAAACTGCGCGGCGGCAGCGAGATCAAGGAAGCCGCGGCGGAGGACGCAAAGCCCGCTGCCGACGCCAAGCCGGCCGCGGGGGCCTGAGCCGTGGTGATCTCCGACCTGTCGATCCGTCGCCCGGTCTTCGCCACCGTCGTCAGCCTGATGCTGATCGTGCTCGGCACGATCGCCTTCACCCGCCTGCCTCTGCGCGAACTGCCGAACATCGATCCGCCGGTGGTGTCGATCACGACGACGTATACGGGCGCGTCGGCCTCGGTGGTCGAAACGCGCATCACCCAGGTGCTCGAGGACGCCGTCAGCGGCATCGAGGGCGTGGACCTGCTGACCTCGAACAGCCGCAACGGGCGTTCCAGCCTGAACATCGAGTTCTCGCTGAGCCGCGACATCGAAAGCGCGGCCAACGATGTGCGCGATGCCGTCAGCCGCGTCGTCGATCGCCTGCCCGAGGACGTGGACACGCCGCAGGTGGCGAAGGCCGATTCGGATTCCGATGTCATCCTGTGGGCGAATGTGATCGCGCCGAAGCTCGATCCGCTGGCGCTGACTGACTATGCCGACCGCTATCTCGTCGATCGCTTCTCCAGCATCGACGGCGTTTCCCAGGTCAACCTCGGCGGCGGCCAGACCTATGCGATGCGCATCTGGCCGAACCCCGCCGCGTTGGCGGCGCGCGACCTCACCATCGCCGACATCACCGCAGCGCTGCGCCGCGAGAACGTCGAGCTGCCCGGCGGCAGCCTCGAATCGACCGATCGCGAGTTCACCGTGCGCATCGAGCGCGGTTTTCGCGACGCCGAACAATTCGCCCAATTGCCGCTGTCGCGCGGCGACGACGGCCACGTCGTGCGCCTGGGCGAAGTCGCGCGCGTCGCGCTCGATTCGGCCGAGCGCCGCAGTTATTTCCGCGGCAACGGCGAGGCCATGCTCGGCCTCGGCATCGTCAAGACCTCGACCGCGAATAGCCTCGACGTCGCCCGCCGCGTCAAGGAAGAAATCGCCAAGGTGAACCAGACCCTGCCGCAGGGCATGAAGATGGGCATCACCTACGACTCGACCGAATACATCGACGTCGCCGTGGACGAGGTTTACAAGACCCTGGCCGAAGCCATCGTGCTGGTGCTGGTGGTGATCTGGCTGGTCCTCGGCAGCGCGCGCGCTGCGCTGATCCCGGCGGTGACCGTGCCGGTCTGCGTGATCGCGGCCTGCATCGCGTTGTGGGCCTTCGATTATTCGATCAACCGGCTGACCCTGCTCGCGCTGGTGCTGTCGATCGGCCTCGTCGTCGATGACGCCAT
>CAYWHO010000222.1:0-4092 GCA_964458195.1 uncultured Arenimonas sp. | reverse complement strand
ACCGTCTAGCGGGTTGCGGAAGCGGATGACGCGGTTCGGGTCGTCGCGACGCGGCGCATTCGCGTCGCGATAGGCGCCGTTGTAGCGCGGCTTCTCGTTCTTCGCCATCGCCGCTTCGCGCATGGCTTCGAGCTCTTCCTTGGTCTCGTAGGCGTAGTAGGCCGTGCCGGCGGCGACCATCTGCTCGGCCACTTCCCGGTAACGATCAAGCCGCTGGGTCTGGTAGATCGGGCCTTCGTCGTAATCCAGGCCGAGCCACTGCATGGCGTCGAGGATGGCGTCGATCGCCGCCTGCGTGCTGCGCTCGCGGTCGGTGTCCTCGATCCGCAAAATGAATTGCCCACCCTGGCGACGCGCTTCCAGCCAGCAGTACAGGGCCGTGCGGGCACCGCCGATATGCAGGTATCCGGTGGGACTGGGGGCGAAACGGGTGCGACAGCTCATGCGGAAACCGGCTCGGTCGAGGCGAGCCGGCGATTTTAGCGCAGCGCAGGCAACGCTGCCGGCCTACTTCACCGTGATGGTGATCTTCTCCGAGGCCACCATCGGCTGGTGCGGAACGTGGTTGGCGTCGGCCAGCAGCAGTTGCAGCGTGTGCTTGCCCGGGGCGAGCTTCACCGTCGTCTCGGTCTGGCCCTTGCCGAAGTGCAGGTGCCTGTCGTCCATCGGTACCGGCATGTCGGCCGGCGGCAGCGGCGAGTCGATGATCAGATGGTGATGACCGGTGTTTTCGGCGGCCGTGCCGGCCGGCGCCACGCCCATGCCCTTCAGGCCGAAACGCACCAGCACCTCGCCCTTGACCGTATCGCCGTTGTTCGGACTGATGAAATAGACCTTGGCGCCCGCCGGCGACGCCGTTCGCGGCATGCCCTGCGCCTGGACCAGGCCGGCCGCCAGTATCAGCAAAACTGAACAGAAGATCGGTCGCATGCGGGTCTCTCCAGAGGGGCCGGCCTCAAGAATAGCGCTTCGCCGTTGGTACGAAAGAGTTCACCCATCGCGCGATGGCCATCGTTAAAATGTGCGCATGAACACACTTCGCTTGCGTTTCGGCGCTTTGCTGCTCGGTTTCGCCGCCCTGCCCGCCTTTTCCCAGGTCAAGACCACCGACCTCGCCGTGCCCGCGACGACGCCGGTCGCGGCCGGCCCGCGCGTGGCGCTGGAAACCAATCACGGTCGCATCGTGATCGAGCTGTATCCGGAAAAGGCGCCGCGCACCGTCGCCAATTTCCTCGCTTACGCCCGCGAGGGCCATTACAACGGCACCGTGTTCCACCGCGTGATCGGCGACCTGCTGATCCAGGGCGGCGCCTATACGCCGGACCTGCAACGCAAGCCGGACCGCGCGCCGATCCCGAACGAGTCGAAGAACGGCCTGTCGAACCTGCGCGGCACCATCGCCGCCGCGCGCCGTCCCGGCGACAACAATTCCGCCACCGCCCAGTTCTTCATCAATACCGTCGACAACCGGCAGTTCGACCATCGCGGCGACGACGCCGCGAGCAGCGGCTATTGCGTGTTCGGTCGCGTCATCGAGGGCCTCGACGTCATCGACCGTATCCGGGCGCTGCCGACCGGCGCGCGCGCGCCTTTCGGCGCCGACGTGCCGAAATCGCCGGCGCTGATCGAACGCGTGCAGATTCTGCAAGAATAGCCCTCCAGCCCGGCGACCGAAGGGCAAACGGCCGATTCGCGTGAGCATCTATTTCGTTTCCGACCTGCACCTGGACGCCGAACGCCCGGCCATCACCGATCTGTTCCTGCGCTTCCTGCGCGGCGAAGCGCGGCAGGCCGAAGCGCTGTACATCCTGGGCGATCTGTTCGAGGCCTGGGTCGGCGACGACGAAACCACGGAACCGGCGCCGACGGTGCGCGCGGCCTTGCGCGCGCTGACGCAGTCCGGCGTGCCGGTGTACCTGATGCGCGGCAATCGCGATTTCCTGGTCGGCCCGCATTTCGCCGAGGAAACCGGCGCCAGCCTGTTGCCCGATCCCGCAGTCGTTTCGCTTTACGGCGAACCGGTGCTGCTGATGCACGGCGACCTGCTCTGCACGGACGACACCGCCTACCAGGCGTTTCGCAACCAGGTGCGTGACCCGGCGTGGCAATCGCAGTTCCTGGCGCAGCCGCTGCCCGCGCGCCAGGCGTTCGCCCAGCAGGCACGCGCCGCGAGTCGCCGGCACCAGCAAGGCCTGAAGGATGCGAAGCAGCTCGAGACGATCGCCGACGTCAACGCCGACGCGGTCGAAGAAACCCTGCGCCGTTATGGCGTGACGCGCCTGATCCACGGGCATACGCATCGCCCGGCGATCCATTCGCTGCGGGAATCGGGTGCGTGCGGCCAGCGCATCGTGCTCGGCGACTGGTACGAACAGGGCTCGGTGTTGCGCGTCGATCCCGAGGGCCTCGAACTCGCCGGCCTGCCGCTGGCCAGCGCCTGATCGCTATTTCCCCTGCGCGTAGCGCGCCGCGTCGTAACCGCCGACGTCGAAACTCACAGAACCGACCAGGCCGCTGCCCTTGGGCAATTCGATGCGGATCTTCTGCGACTGCGCGAGGCGCGAAACGAATCCCTGCTCGTCTTCGATGAACAGCGCCGGCCCCTGACCGGAATCGGCCTGCCTTGCCTCGAAAGGCAGAGGATCGCCGCTGTCGAAACGGATAGCGACCATGCACGGGGTTCCGCATTCGAAACGCGATTGCGCCAGCAGCAGGTAGGCGCTGCGTCCCCAGGCCGGATGATCGCGCAACACCAGTCGCGCGTCGGGCAAGGGCGCGGGCTGTCCTTCTTCGGCCGGCACGGTGCGGCTCGGAATGGCGGCGGAGCGCTGCGCGCCGCCTTCGGCGGCGACGGTCTGATAGTCCCACAGGGCCTGGAGCCGACGCAGTTCGCGCACGGCTTCGGCCTGCGCGCGCGTATCGTCCAGGCTACCGGCCAGGCGTTTGGCCGCATCGCTTTCCGGGAAGCGACGACGCAATTTGTCGGCCACGGTCTCGGCGTTCTCCCAGTTGCGCCCGCTGCGCGCCGTTTCGTAGGCGGTCAGCATGGCCTGGGCTTCGTCCTGTTCCTGCGCGGTCATGGCCGGCGGGCCATCGTCCTGGGCGCAGGCGGACAACAACAAGACGGAAAGAAAAACGGTCGGAATGGCTTTCACGGATCCCCCTCAAGATCGCGACAGGTCCGTGAGCATAGCCATCTCCTCCTCGCTAAAACCTGCGCGCCGTCTCGCTTCGTGATTGAACGGCCCGCGGATCGATCCGCGGGCCACGCCCCGGATCAGTTCGCGGAACGTAGAACGCGGTTCCCTTCCTTCGCGTTCGCAGCACCAGGCGAACCAGCGACTGCCGATCTCGACGTGCCGGACTTCCTCGCGCAGGATGATTTCCAGGATGTCGGCCGAGGCATCGTCGCCCAGGGCGCGCAGCTTCAGGATCATCGCCGGCGTGACGTCCAGGCCGCGGGCCTCGAGCACGCGCGGCACCAGGGCCATGCGCGCGAGGCAGGAATCGGCGGTTTTTTCCGCCATGTCCCACAGGCCGTTGTGCGCCTCGAAATCGCCGTACTCGTGGCCGTACTCACGCAGGCGTTGCGACAGCAGGCCGTAGTGCCGGGCTTCGTCGTCGGCCACGCTGGTCCATTCGGCGTAGAACGACTCGGGCATGCCGCGGAAACGATAGACCGCATCCCAGGCGAGGTTGATCGCGTTGAATTCGATATGCGCGATGGCGTGCAGGAAGGCCGCGCGGCCTTCGTCGCTGCCCAGGCCGCGTTGCGGGAGTTCGCGTGGCGCGACCAGTCGCAGGTTTCCGGGGCGGCCGGGATCGCGAATGGGTTCGGGCGCGGGCGCATCGGCGAGCGGCGCGAGTTCGCCGCGCGCGAAAGCAGTGGCGGCCTGGTGCGTCAGGCGTGTCTTGTCGGCCGGATCAGCGGCGTCGATGCAGTTCCGGGCAGCGTCGAAGAGGCTCATGGTGGAATCGTAGTGCATTGCATTCCCTTCTTTCTCCTTAATAGGCGAAGCGCTGGTATCGGCCATGGCCCGCCCGGGGGTGCTTCAAGTCGCTCCCCGATACTCGCTTGGTTGAATCACCCCC
>CAYWHO010000221.1:0-4120 GCA_964458195.1 uncultured Arenimonas sp. | reverse complement strand
GGGCCCGGTGTTGGAGAGGGTGGAAGTCAGCCATACCGTCCGATCTTCGCCGCAGACAGCCGCAAAAGTTACGGCCATGCCTGGGCTGCCCTGCGCCTGAGGATTGTTCACTTCCTTCTGCGACTTGCAGCCCGTGGGCAGCGCAAGCGTCATGCAGAGAAAAAAGACTGGCACGGCAATTTGGCGCATGGCATTCACCTGCCTCGTTGTCCGGGAGTATGGGCCGAAGGTGCCTGGGGACGCACACATCATTGCCACAGTGGAACAGAGTAGGCGCGTTGCCGACCCTTGCGAACGCCCCCTGGCGGCTGCAGATCGGCCGATAATCCCTATCGTGAATGCCTGAGACCCGCCGATGACGCGCAGCCCCTACGACACCGCCCTCGATGCCGCGCGAGGTTTCGCCGACCGCTTCCTGGCCGGGCTCGATACGCACGTCGCCGCACAGGCGGCGACGCCCGACGCCCCCTCGCCTCCCGATGGCATCGGACTCGAAGCCGCGCTGGCCGTGGTGGAACGCGATGTCGTGCCGCATCTTTCCGGTTCGCCGGGTCCGCGCTATTTCGGTTTCGTCACCGGCGGCGCCACGCCGGAAGCGCTGGCGGCGGACTGGATGGCCAGTGCCTGGGACCAGAACGTGTCGAACCGCATCGGTTCGATCGCCGCCGACCTGGAAGCGAAGACGGTGCAGGCCTTTGCCGGCATCTTCGGGCTCGGCGCGGACATGCGCGGGCATTTCGTCAGCGGCGCCACGGCGGCGAACCTGGTGTCGATGGCGACGTCGCGGCAATGGGCGATGCGCAAAGCCGGGGAAATGCCGACGATCTTCGCCGGCGCGGCGCATTCCAGCATCACCAAGGCGATGGCTATCACCGGTATCGGGCGCGACCGCCTGATCGCGGTGAAAACGCTGCCCGGCCGCACGGCCGTCGATCCCGACGCCCTGCGCGACGCCCTGGCGGCGCACGCCGGACCGGCCGTGGTCGTGGCGAGCGCCGGCGAAGTGAACACCGGCGATTTCGACGACCTGCAAGCGCTGGCCGAAATCTGCGCAGCGCACGATGCCTGGCTGCACGTCGATGGCGCCTTCGGCCTGTTCGCCGCCTTCGTGCCGGAACTCGCGCCGCGCATCGCCGGCATCGAGCGCGCCGATTCGGTCACGGTCGATCTGCACAAATGGTTGAACGTTCCCTACGACAGCGCCATCGCCTACACGCGACGGCCGGATCTGCAACGCGAGGTCTTCGCGGCGACGTCGGCCTATCTCGGCGACGACCCCGATCCGCTGCACTACACGCCGGAAAACTCGCGCCGCTTTCGCGCCTTCCCGGCCTGGATGGTGTTGGCCGTGCGCGGCAAGGCCGGCATCGGCGAATGGGTCGCGGCGAATTGCCGGCAGGCGCGCGCTCTGGCCGAGGGCTTGCGCGAGCACGGCGGTTTCGAAGTTCTCAATCGCATCCACCTCAATATCGTCTGCTTCGCGCCGCAGGACGCGGATGCCGCCGCGCGCGACGCCTTCCTGGCGCGACTCAACGGTGGCGGCGAGGTCTTCATGACGCCGACCGTGCTGCATGGGCGACCGGCGATCCGCGCCGCGATTTCGAACTGGTCGACGACCGATGCCGATATCCAGCGCGTGCTGCGCGCCATTCACGACGCGAGGAGAGCCGCATGAAGATCGTCCGCAGCCGCGAGTTCACCGCCGACCGTGCCTGGGGCTCGGTGGAAATCGCCAACATGGGCGGCATCACCACGCGCTTGCACTGGACGGACCAGCCCTACCGCTGGCACACGAACGACGGCGACGAAGTCTTCGCCGTGCTCGATGGGCGGGTCGAGATGCATTATCGCGAGGACGGCGTCGAGCGCACGGCGATGCTCGAAGCCGGCGACGTGTTCTACGCTTCGCCGGGCACCGAGCACGTCGCGCATCCCGTCGGCGAAGCGCGCATCCTGGTGGTGGAGAAGCAAGACAGCGACTGATGCCGTTCCGGCACGCCGTGTAAACCATCCGCCGCGATCGCGCATCGGACTGGCGTTCCGTACCGGATTCCCGTCATGCGCCGCTTCCGTTTCCCGCTGGGCTGGCAAAGCCTGCTCGGCCTCGCCCTGCTGTGCTGGGTCGCCTCGTTCACGCACGAATTCACCCATCACCTCGCCGGCCGTTTCGTCTGCGGCGAAGCCGGCCGCATGAGCTTGAACCGATTCGTGCTGGCCGATTCCTGCGCCGGTCCCTGGCCGGTTTCGACCGCGGCGGGGCCGGCCTTGAGCTATCTGATGATGTGGCTGGGCGCCTGGCTGGTCTGGCGCGGAAAACGTCCGTTGCTCGGCTTCGCGCTGGTGGTGGCCTACATCCCTTTCCTGCGCATTCTTACCGCCGCAATGGGCGGTGGCGACGAAGGCGTGCTCATGCGTCTGGTGTTTCCCGATGCAGGCCGCTGGCCCGCGCTGGCCCTGGTGCTGGCATTGACGCTTCCGCCGCTGATCGCCTGCTATCGCGCCTTGTCGAACCCGAGACGCGTCGCGGTTTTTTTCGCCGCCTTCCTGATCCCGCTGATACCGCTGCTGCCGATACCGTCGCGCGATGCCGTCTGGTACGGCGAATGGCTGGCGGGAACGCGGATGCTGCCGCAGACATTCGGCGTACCGTGGTCGGTCTGGATGGCGCATGCCTGCCTGGCCCTGGCCTGCGTCGCCGCGCTGCTCTGGCTGTTTCCGCGCACCCGAACCCGGACCTAGCGGCGGCAGAAACGTCCGGGGCGAAAACCCCGCCGCGCCTTCGCGTCGGCGCATCGCCAAAGCGTGACCTCCGCAGCATCGGAACCCCGGCGTCCGCCTGTTATGCTTGGACCATCCCCCTGCGTACGGAGCCCTCATGCGCCCCTTCCGGAACCTCGCCCTCGCCAGCCTGCTTCTGGCCACGGCCGTCCTGCTCGTCGCCTGCGGGGGCAAGGAGCGCAAGCGCATCAATCCGCCCACCGCCAGCCTGCAGGAACTCGTGGCGCAAGCGAACGGCCAGTGGCAACTGAAGCTGCGCCTGCAGAACTTCAGCAGCATCCCGATCACCTTCGACAACGTCGACGGCAAGCTGACCATCGGCGGCCAGGCCGCCGGCAGTTTCACGTCCGCGCCGGCGATCAGCATCGGGCCGGAAACCAGCGACGTCGTCGTGCTGACGATGAAACCTTCGCTGGAAGCCAAGGCGATGGTGGCGACCGCGCTCGCCGCCGGCCAGTCGCTGCCTTATCGCGTCGAAGGCCGCATCCGCACGCACGAGCCGAACCGCGACGATCCTTTCAAGTTCGAAAGCGCGCTGAGCCCGGCCCCCGGCCTGCCGGGCGTCATGCGCTGAACACCGACCGTACCCAGGAACCCATTGCATGAACCGTTACACCGCTCCGATGCGCGACATGAAGTTCGCCTTGTACGACGTGCTGGAAGGCGAAAAGCTGTTCGCGCGCCTCGGCTTCCACAATGCCCAACGCGACATCATGGACGCAGTGCTGGAAGAGGCCTCCAAGTTCGCCGAGCAGGTGCTCGCTCCCACCAGTACCGTCGGCGATCAAGTCGGTTGCGGATTCGACAAGGCCACCGGCGCCGTCACTACGCCGCCGGGTTTCCGCGAGGCCTACGACAAGTTCGTCGAAGGCGGCTGGTGCGGGCTGACCGCGCCCGAGTCGTTGGGCGGGCAGGACCTGCCGCATACCGTCGGCATCGTGATGAAGGAAATGCTCGACGCCGCCAACCTGGCCTGGGGCAATTATCCCCTGCTCTCGCACAGCGCCGTGGACGCGCTGCGCCACCATGGCGAAGACTGGCAACGCGAAGCGTTCCTGAAACCGATCCTGGACGGCCGCTGGACCGGCACCATGTGCCTGACCGAAGCGCACTGCGGTTCGGATCTAGGCCTGCTGAAGACGCGGGCCGAACCGCGCGGCGACGGCAGCTACGCCATCAGCGGCAGCAAGATCTTCATCACCGGCGGCGAGCACGATCTCACCGACAACATCGTGCACATGGTGCTGGCGCGCCTGCCGGATGCGCCGGCGGGCACCAAGGGCATCTCGATGTTCATCGTGCCCAAGCTCAAGGTCGCGCGCGACGGCAGCGTCGGCGAACG
>CAYWHO010000220.1:0-4121 GCA_964458195.1 uncultured Arenimonas sp. | reverse complement strand
ACGCCGCTGCAGCCCAAGCCGCAGGCGCCGCAGGACCAGCCCGATACCGTGGACCAGCAGGCGATCGATCGTCTCGCCGCTCTGAAAGCCGAGCAGCAGCAGCGTGAGCAGGAGGCCCGCACGCGCCAGGAACAGGTCGACCTGACCGAGGACATCGAGCGCCAGCAGGAAGTGGAGCGCCGTCAGCGCCTGCGCGAGCAGCTCGAAGCCATCCGGCGCGAGCGCGAGAAGGCGGCGCAGACCACGCGCATGGAAGAGCAGCGCCTGCGCCAGCTCGCCGACCGCGAAGCGGCGAGCACTCCTTCGCCATCGCCGCGCACCCCGCCGGCGGCGCAAGCGGGCAACCGCGGCCAGGACGAGGGCCTGCTCGCGCGCTACAAGGCGGCGCTCAATTCGGCGGCACGCGCCAGCTGGAACACCTCGCTGGCACCCGAGCGCTTGCGCTGCAAGGTCAGCTTCACCCAGATCGTCGGCGGCGAGGTCATCGATGTCGATTTCCTCGAATGCCCCTACGATGCGCAGGGACGCGACTCGGTCGAGCGTGCCCTGCGCAAGAATCCGATGCCGTACGCCGGTTTCGAATCCGTTTTCATGCGCAAGGTGGAACTGATCTTGTGCTACCCCGAGGAGTCCTGCAAACCATGAAACGACTGCTACGCAACTTCGTGCGGGCGCTGTGCCTGCTGATCCCGATGGCCGCGGCGCAGGCGCAACAGGGCCTGGACATCGGCCTCGTCGTCGGCAATGAATCGGCCTTGCCGATCGCCGTCATCCCGATGCCCTACCAGGGCAGCGCGGTGCAGCCAGACACCGACGTCGCCGCCGTGATCCGCGCCGACCTCAACCGCTCCGGCCAGTTCCGTTCGCTGGCCGAAACCAGCTTGATCGAGAGGCCCACGCGCGGCAGCGAAGTGAAGTTCCCGACCTGGCGTTTGCTCAAGCAGGACTTCGTCGTCGTCGGGCGCGTGCTCGACGACGCCGGCGGCGGTTACCGGGTCGAATACGAATTGTGGGATGTCGCCAAGCAGGAGCGCCTGATCGGCCTGGCCGTCGGCGGCCGCGCGCGCGGCATGCGCGACGTCGCGCACCAGATCGCCGACCAGATCTACGAAAAGATCCTCGGCGTGCGTGGCGCGTTCTGGACCCGCATCGCCTACGTCACCGCGACGGGCGTGGGGCAGGGCATCCAGTACTCGTTGATGGTCGCCGACTCCGACGGCTTCAATCCGCAGACGGTCGTGCATTCGCGCGAGCCCTTGCTGTCGCCGGCCTGGAGCCCGGACAGCAAGCGCCTGGCCTACGTCAGCTTCGAACGCGGGAACTCCACCATCTATATCCAGGAGCTGACGACCGGCGCCCGCGAAGTGGTGGCCAGCTTCAAGGGCATCAACGGCGCGCCGGCCTTCTCGCCGGACGGCCGCCGCCTCGCTCTGACGCTGTCGCGCAGCGGCAACGCCGAGATCTACGTGATGGACCTGGCCACCAAGGGCCTGACCCAGGTCACCAACCACTACGGCATCGACACCGAGGCGGTCTGGCTGGATGGGCAGAACTTGTTGTTCACGTCCGACCGTGCCGGCAAGCCGCAGGTCTACCAGGTCTCGGCCAGCGGCGGCGAGCCCCGCCGCATCAGTTTCCAGGGCGATTCCAATGCCCGCGCCAGCGTCTCGGCCGACGGCAAGAAGGTGGCCATGGCGCAAGGTTCAGGTAACATCTATCGCATCGCCGTGCTCGACCGCAGCTTCGGCGGCAGCGGCCGCTGGCAGACGCTTTCGCCGGGGAACCTCGACGAATCGCCGAGCTTCGCGCCCAATGCCAGCATGTTGCTGTACGCCACCAAGGAAGGCCGCAAGGGCGTGCTGTATTCGGTTTCGGCCGATGGCAAGGTCCGTCAGCGCTCCACGATCGCCGATGGTGATGTCCGCGAACCGGCCTGGTCCCCGTTCAGGCAACGCTGAACGAGCCTCGTTCACACTGGTCCGGCAGGATTCGCAAAATATTTCGACAAGGAGATAGGGGAACCCCATGAACACCACCACCCGTTTGATGCTCGCTCTCGCCGTCAGCCTGGCGCTGGTCGCCTGCAGCAAGAAGGTCAAGGAGTCCCCGGACAGCAATGCCGGCGGCAACACCGGCGATACCGGCGCGACCACCAACCCGTATTCCGGCAGCGGCAAGTTCCAGCCGATGGACCTCGACAGCCATCCCTGCCTGCGCCAGCGCGTGGTCTATTTCGATTTCGACCAGGACATGCTCAAGCCCGAGTTCCAGGCCGCCATCGCCTGCCACGCCAAGTATCTGCAGGATCGCCCGGAATCGCGCATGACCCTGGAAGGCAGCGCCGACGAGCGCGGTACCCGCGAGTACAACCTCGGCCTCGGCGAGCGCCGCGGCAATGCGGTCTCCAGCGCCCTGCAGGCCAGCGGCGGTTCCGCCAGCCAGATCACCGTGGTCAGCTACGGCGAAGAGCGCCCGACCTGCCTGGATTCGGGCGAGGATTGCTGGGCGAAGAACCGTCGCGTCGAAATCGTCTACACCAGCAAGTAAGCGATGAAGCGCATCGTTCTCGGCGCACTGTGCGCGGCCGTCCTCGTGGCGGCCGCGCCGGCATCGGCGCAGAAGCTGAGCCTGGCCGAACGCGTCGCCGCCCTGGAGCAGAAATCCGCGGCGGCTTCGCAGGGCAGCAGCCAGGCCAATATCGATCTGCTGAACAAGATCACGCAGCTGCAGGGCGAGATTCAGGCGCTGCGTAGCCAGGTCGAGCAGTTGCAGAACGAGAATGAGCAGTTGAAACAGCGCAGTCGGGAGCAATATCTCGATCTCGATTCGCGCCTGCAGCGGCTGGAGGGTGGCGCCCCCGCATCGGCGCCGACACGTAGCGCTGCGCCCGCGGCTTCGAATCCGTCCGCCGTCACGCCTGCCGCGCCCGCGCGCAGCCCGGCGCCGGCTACGGCCACCCCCAATCCGGCCGACGAGGCCGCGGCTTATGGCGCGGCTTTCGACCAGCTCAAGCGCGGCGACTACGTCGAATCCGCGCGCGGTTTCCGCAATTTCCTGGAAACCTATCCGCAGGCCTCGCTGGCGCCGAACGCGTGGTACTGGCTCGGCGAAAGCTATTACGTCACGCAGAACTACGACGTCGCCCTGGAATCGTTCGAACGCCTGCTGCAGCAGTTCCCCGATTCGGGCAAGGCCGCCGACGCGCTGCTGAAGAAGGGTTATTGCCTGCTCGAACTCGATCGCGCCGACGAAGGCCGTCGCGTCCTGAACGACGTCATCAATCATTACCCGGATTCCGACGTCGCGCGGTTGGCCCAGAGCCGCCTGCGCGCGCTGAGCCTCGAAGCGCGCTGAACCGCGCGCCATGAGCACGGAAGCGAACAGCAGCGATCGCCTTCGCCTCACCGAGATTTTCCTGTCGGTGCAGGGCGAGTCGCGCAGCGTCGGCTGGCCCACGGTCTTCGTGCGCCTGACCGGCTGCCCCTTGCGCTGCCAGTACTGCGATACCGCTTACGCGTTCCATGGCGGGCAATGGTGGGAGATCGATTCGATCCTCGCCGAAGTCGCGAAACATGGGGTGCGTCATGTCTGCGTGACCGGCGGCGAGCCGCTGGCGCAAAAACGTTGCATCGGCCTGTTGTCGCGCCTGTGCGACGCTGGTTATGAAGTCTCGCTCGAGACCTCGGGCGCGATCGACGTCTCCGAGGTCGATCTGCGCGTGCATCGGGTGGTGGATCTGAAGACGCCCGATTCGAAGGAGCAGCACCGCAATCGGCTGGAGAACATTGCGCTGTTGACGCCGCGCGACCAGGTGAAGTTCGTCATCTGCAGCCGCGGCGATTACGAGTGGGCGCGCGACATGCTGGCCGAACATCGCCTGCCCGAACGCTGCGAAGTGCTGTTTTCGCCGAGCTACACGCAGGTGCCGGCCCGCGAGCTGGCCGAATGGGTCATCGCCGACCGCCTGCCGGTGCGCTTCCAGATGCAGTTACACAAGCAGTTGTGGGGCGAAGAAACCGGGCGCTGACCTCTCTTTCACGATGAGGGGCAAGACCACGCGCGAAGTTCTAGAGAACGCCGAACTCTTTTGATCCCCTCTCCCCGTAAACGGGGAGAGGGTT
>CAYWHO010000219.1:261-4131 GCA_964458195.1 uncultured Arenimonas sp. | reverse complement strand
CAGACCACGTCGTAGCGCCCGTGCACGATCGCGCCGGGAATCCCGTGCAGGCGATGCGCATCGCGCAGCAGCTGTTCTTCGACTTCGAAGAAACCGCCATTGACGAAATAGTGGTTCTCGATGCGGGCGAAGCTCAGGGCGAAATGCGGATCTTCGTGGCCCTGGATGAAATCGGCATCCTGCAGCAGCAGGCTGGTCGCCGCTTCCCACACCGACCACGAGCGCGCTGCCGCCAGTCGCGTGCCTTCGTCCGGCGAGGTCAGGCGGCGGTAGTAGGCGGAAATCAGATCGCCGCGTTCGACGACGGGAATCGGTGCGAGGTATTGCTCCCAGGCATCGGGGAACAGGCGCGAGCATCCTTCCTGGTAGAACCACTGCAGTTCCCAGCGGCGCAGCATGAAGATGCCGCGCAGCACCAGTTCGCTGACGCGCTGCGGATGCGTTTCGGCATAAGCCAGCGCGAGGGTGGACCCCCAACTGCCCCCGAACACCTGCCAGCGATCGATGCCGAGGTGAACGCGGAGCTTTTCGATGTCGGCCACCAGCGACCAGGTGTCGTTGCCGACGAGGTCCGCATGCGGCGTCGAGCGCCCGGAGCCGCGCTGATCGAACAGCACGATGCGGTAATGCGCCGGATCGTGGAAACGCCGCATCTTCGCCCCGCAGCCCGCGCCCGGACCGCCATGCAGCATCACCACCGGCTTGCCGCCGGGGTTGCCGCACTGTTCGTAATAGAGCGTGTGGCGTTCGTCCACCGGCAGCAGGCCGCTGTCGTAGGGTTCGATATCGGGGTAAAGGCTGCGCATGCGGTTCTCCTGCCGGCTCCGGCCGATTGTAGCGGGCCGCCGCGCTTGCACTGTCATGCGGCTGCGTTATGCTCGGCGCTGATGGACTTGCCCACGCCGCATCTGGCTCTGGTGGGCGCCGGGAAGCTCAGCCCCCCGGCCGGGCACGTATCCCCTGCGGAAATGCCTGTCCCTCGCGTACTTTCCCTCGACGCCCACGGTCGTATCCTGGACTGGATGCACTGGCAGGATGCCGTTTGCCTGTACGTGCGTGGCGCGGTCGCCTGGACGATGGGCGACCCCTGCCTGACGGTGCACGGCGGCATCAATCGCGTCAGCGGCCGGCAGAGCATCGTTGAACTGCATCCCATCGTCGCCGCGCGCAGCCATGCGCACCCGAAATCGCTCGATCCTTCGCCGGCGCTGACCAACACCGCGCTGTTCGCCCGCGACGCGCACCTGTGCCTGTATTGCGGCAAGGAATACGGCCGGCATTCGCTGACGCGCGACCATGTCGTGCCGATTTCCCGCGGCGGTCGCGACGTCTGGGAAAACGTCGTCTGCGCCTGCTTCCATTGCAACTCGCGCAAGGGCGGCCGCACGCCGCAGCAGGCGGGCATGCCCCTGCTGGCCATTCCCTACCGACCGAGTTGGGTCGAGCACCTGATCCTGTCGAACCGGCACATACTGGCCGACCAGATGGCCTTCCTGAAACAGCACCTGCCGAAGAACGCGCGGCAGAAGAACTGAGCCTCCGGAACCGGGCGCCGGCCGCCGGCCGCACCGTACGGGCGAGCCAGTTCACGGATCGGCGTCCGGAGGTTTGACGCCCACGCGCGCCCCCCGCAAACTCTGGAGATTGTCGGGCGGCCATGGGGCTGCGACAGGGGACGTGGACGCATGACCAGCAAGACCTTGTGCATCGCCGGGTTTTCCCGCGAGGACAGTGCCATGGTGCAGGCCCGGTTCGAGGAGGCCAACGCGCGTCTCGGCTATGGCTGGAGCCTGCAGTCGGAATCCGAGGCCGATGTCCTTTTGATCGACATGGACTCCATGTACGGCCACATGACCTGGCTCAAGGCGCACAACAGCGGCAAGGTCACCATCGCCCTGACCGCCGGCACGCGCTCCGAAACCGATCATCTGCTGACCCGTCCGCTGGAAACCGATGCCCTGGCCAACCTGCTGGGCGAAATCGCCGGCCAGAAGCCCAGCGCCACGCCCGCGCCCAAGCCCGTGTCGATGAGCGTGGCCGAAGCGGTGGCTCGCAATACCGGACAACAGGCGGCAATGCCGCCTGCCACGCCGCGCACCACCGGCCAACAGGCCGCCATGCCGCCGGCGACACCACGCACCACCGGCCAGCAGGCCGCCATGCCCGCCGACCCCGTGCGCAGCACCGGCCAGCAGCCGGCCATGCCGGCCGATCCCGTGCGCAGTACGGGCCAGATGGCGGCAGCGCCCGCGGCGCCGCCGCGCGACCCGCGCCTCGGCGACTATCTCAAGCCCGGCGCCTTTTCCGGTCCGGTCAAGGCGCAACTGCCCGGTGCGCCCTTGCTGGTGCTCGACCCGGCCACGCAGACCTATGCCGGCGGCAGCATGTTGAAAGTGTTCCTTCCCTACGCCGAAGCCGTGATGCGCGAAGGCGACTTCACGGCCATCGACGCGGCCGAATTCGCCAGCCTCAGCAAGCAACTCGGCGGCAGCCAGCCCTGGTCGCGACTGGCATGGCTGGGCGGATTGGCCGGCTACCGGGGCGTGATCGCGCCGGGTTACGACCCGAACGCGCAGTTCAAGCTCAACAAATGGCCGCAGAGCGAGCGCGAGTATCCCAAGCATTTCCGCATCGCCACGGTGATGATGAAAGGTCCGGCACGCCTGACAGAAATTTCGGAACAATCCGGTGCCACCCTGGCCGAAGTCACCGATTTCGTGAACGCGAACCTCGCCACGGGCTACGCCAGCCCGGTCTGAGCCGATCGCCCCGACCTGAACCGCGACCGCGCGAACGGGTCGGCTTCGCCCCGTACTGGCTTGCCCCGACTCCGGCGCTACCGGACAATCGCGGCTGAGAACACGTTTCCAGAGTCCCGATGGACGCCCAGCGTTACCCGCGCCTCTCGCGCATCGCCGTTCCCGCCGATCTCCGCCAGTTCCCCGAATCCGAGCTTCCGGCCATCGCCGAGGAACTGCGCGCCGCCCTGCTCGAAACCGTCAGCCAGGTCGGCGGCCATTTCGGCGCCGGGCTGGGCGTGATCGAACTGACCGTGGCGCTGCATTTCATGTACGAAACGCCGGTCGACCGCCTGGTCTGGGACGTCGGACACCAGTGTTATCCGCACAAGATCCTCACCGGTCGTCGCGACAGCATCCACACCGTCAAGAAGAAGGACGGCGTGGCGCCCTTCCCCAAGCGCGACGAGAGCGAATACGACACCTTCGGCGTCGGCCATTCCTCGACCTCGATCTCGGCCGCGCTCGGCATGGCGGTCGCGCTGCAACGGCAGGGCGATGCGCGCAAGGTGGTGGCGGTGATCGGCGACGGCGCGATGACCGCCGGCATGGCCTACGAAGCGCTGAACCACGCCGGCGGCATGGATCCCGAACCGAACCTGCTGGTGATCCTCAACGACAACCGGATGTCCATCTCCGAGAACGTCGGCGGCCTGACCAAGATGCTCGGCCGCATGATGTCCAGCCGCACGATGAACGCGATGCGCGAAGGCGGCAAGAAGCTGCTGGGCGACAAGAAGCGCCCGACCGCGCGTTTCGTCCGCCGCTGGGAAGAACACTGGAAGGGCATGTTCGTGCCCTCCACCCTGTTCGAGGAAATGGGTTTCCACTACTCCGGCCCGATCGACGGCCACGATGTTCACGCACTGGTCGGCGCGCTGAAGACGCTGAAGACGCTGAAAGGCCCGCAGCTGCTGCACGTCATCACGACCAAGGGCAAGGGTTACGATCTCGCCGAAGGCGACCAGATCGAATACCACGCCGTTTCGCCCTTCGATCCGAACATCGGCATCGTGAAAAAGCCTGGCGCCGCCAAGCCGACCTATACGCAGGTCTTCGGCGACTGGCTCTG
>CAYWHO010000219.1:0-251 GCA_964458195.1 uncultured Arenimonas sp. | reverse complement strand
CACGCCGGCGATGCGCGAAGGCTCCGGCCTCGTGCGTTTCTCGCAGGAATTCCCGCAACGCTATTTCGACACCGCCATCGCCGAACAGCATGCGGTAACGCTGGCGGCCGGCATGGCCTGCGAGGGCGCCAAACCCGTCGTCGCGATCTATTCGACCTTCCTGCAGCGCGGCTACGACCAATTGATCCATGACGTCGCCTTGCAGCACCTCGATGTCCTGTTCGCCATCGACCGCGGCGGCGTCGTCGGCC
>CAYWHO010000218.1:0-4137 GCA_964458195.1 uncultured Arenimonas sp. | reverse complement strand
GGCCGGCCGCGCCGGCGAACGTTTCGCCGTGCGCAATTCCGGCGCCACCGCGGTGATCGAGGGCTGCGGCGACCACGGTTGCGAGTACATGACCGGCGGCATGGTAGTGGTGCTGGGCCGCACCGGGCTGAACTTCGGCGCCGGCTTCACCGGCGGCATGGCTTACGTGCTGGACATCGATCGCGATTTCGTCGACCGCTACAACCACGAGCTCATCGACGTGCTGCGCATCACGCCGGAAGGCATGGAGAACTACCGTCAACATCTGCGCGGACTGCTGCGCGCGCACATCGCCCACACGCAAAGCGCCTGGGCGCAGGCGTTGCTGGACGATTTCCGCGACGTCGCCGGACGCTTCTGGCTGGTCAAGCCGAAGGCGGCCAGCCTGGAGTCGCTGGTGCAATCGCTGCGGAGCGCCGCATGAAGGCCGCGCCGTTCCAGTTCCTCGACCTGCCGCGGCGGCTGCCGCGCGAACTCGACATCCCGGTGCGCCTGCTCGGATGGCAGGAAATCCACGGCACGTTCGAAACGCCGCAGGCGGTCGAACAATCGGCGCGCTGCCTCGATTGCGGCAACCCCTACTGCGAGTGGAAATGCCCGCTGCACAACTACATCCCGAACTGGCTGGCGCTGCTGCGCGAAGGCCGGTTGTTCGAAGCGGCCGAACTCGCGCACCAGACCAACCCCTTGCCGGAAATCTGCGGCCGCGTCTGCCCGCAGGATCGGCTCTGCGAAGGCGCCTGCACGCTCGAAACCGGCTTCGAATCGGTGACCATCGGCGCGCTCGAGAAATACATCGTCGATAGCGCCTTTCGCCAGGGCTGGCGTCCGGACCTTTCGCGGGTGCGGCCAAGCGGCAAACGCGTCGCCGTGATCGGCGCCGGCCCGGCCGGCCTCGCCTGCGCCGACCGCCTGGCGCGCGCCGGCATCGAAGCGCATGTCTTCGATCGTTACGAAGAGATCGGCGGTCTGCTGAGTTTCGGCATTCCGCCCTTCAAGCTGGAGAAGAGCGTCGTCGCCACGCGGCGGCAGGTGCTCGAAGCGATGGGCGTCGTGTTCCATCTGCGGACCGAGGTCGGGCACGACGTGGGATTCGATGCGCTGCTGCGCGATTACGATTCGGTTTTCCTCGGCACCGGCGCCTACACCGCCGTCGATGGCCGGCTGCCGGGCCAGGACCTGCCCGGCGTCGCCAATGCGCTGCCCTTCCTGGTGGCCAATACGCGGCGGTTGTTCGCCGCACCACAGGGCGACGCGCCGATCGATCCGATACTGGACCTGGCCGGCAAGCGCGTACTCGTGCTCGGCGGCGGCGATACCGCCATGGATTGCGTGCGCACGGCCGTGCGCCTCGGGGCGGCATCGGTCGGCTGCGTATACCGTCGCGACGAGGCCGCCATGCCCGGTTCGCGGCGCGAAGTGAAGAACGCGCGCGACGAAGGCGTGCAATTCCTGTTCGATCGACAACCGCTGGCGATCGAAGGCCATGCCGGCGTGACTGGCGTGCGGGTATCGCGTTCGTCTCGCGACGCGCAGGCCGGCGCGATGGCGGCGACCGAAGAACTGTTGCCGGCCGACGCGGTGATCATCGCCTTCGGATTCCGGCCCAGCCCCGCACCCTGGTTGGCCGAGCATGGCATCGCCCTGCACGAGGGCGGACGCATCGCCTTGCCCGGAAACCTGCCGGGCCAGACTTCCCATCCGCGCGTATTCGCCGGCGGCGACAACGTGCGCGGCGCCGATCTCGTGGTCACCGCCGTGCAGGATGGTCGCGATGCCGGCCAGGCCATCGCGGCCCGGCTGCTGGCCTAGGCCCGCCGGCGCGGGCCTGGCGAAACCGGACGCTCGCACCGCGCGCGTCTGCTATCTTGCGCGCTGCTTTCCCGTCGTTTCGCCATGTCCGAACTGCAAGACCTCGCGTCGCTGATCCGCGCCAACACCCCCCTGATCGTCATCGAGACCCCGGACGAAGGCCGGGTGGTGGACCTGTTCCGGCATGTGTTGCTGAACGTCTTCCGCGCCCTGTACCGCTGGTCGATCACCGAAGGCCTGCGCCGCGTCGATCTCGACCGCGAGGATCCGCCGGAGACCGCGCCCGACATCAGCACCACGCTGCAGGCGATCCGCAGCCACGACCAGCGCGGCATCTACCTGCTGCTCGACGCGGCGCCCTACCTCGGTTACGCCAGTACGCAACGCACGATCCGCGAGATCTCCCAGCGCCGCGGCTGCGAGGAACACACCCTGGTGCTGGTCGGCGGCCGGGTCGAGCTTCCCCCGGATCTCGAATCGCTGGCCGTGCGTTTTTCCCTGCGCCTGCCGGACGAGAACGCCCTGCTCAAGATGGTCAAGGAAGAAGCCCTGGCCTACCAGCGCGAAAACGCCGGCCGTCGCGTCGAGGTCGATCCGAACGCGCTGACCGTCATCGTGCGCAATCTGCGCGGACTGGCGCTGACCGATGCACGTCGCATCGCGCGGCATTTGATCTTCCGCGACGGCGCCATCGGCGAACACGACCTGCCGGAACTGGCCAAGCTCAAATTCGAGCTGCTCAACAAGAGCGGTCACCTGCATTTCGAATACGACACCGCGCAATTCGCCGATGTCGCCGGCCTGGCGCGACTCAAGCACTGGATCGGCCAGCGTCGCGGCGTGTTCGCCCACGCGCAGTTGCCGCCCGGGCTCGATCCGCCGAAAGGCGTGCTGCTGCTCGGCGTGCAGGGCTGCGGCAAGTCGCTCGCCGCCAAGGCCGTGGCCGGCGGTTTCGGCGTTCCGCTGATGCGCCTCGATTTCGGCACGCTGTACAACAAATACCACGGCGAAACCGAAAAGAACCTGCGCGAGGCCCTGGCCGCGGCCGAACAGCTGGCGCCCTGCGTGCTGTGGATGGACGAACTGGAGAAAGGCCTGGCCAGTTCGGGCAGCAGCGAGGACGGCGGCGTCTCGCGCCGCGTGCTCGGCTATTTCCTGACCTGGCTGGCCGAACGCAAGGGCCGCGTCTTCGTCGTCGCCACGGCCAATGCCGTGCACGAACTGCCGCCGGAACTGCTGCGCAAGGGCCGCTTCGACGAAATCTTCTTCGTCGACCTGCCGAACCTCGAGGCGCGCGCGGAAATTTTTCGCCTGCACCTGCGCAAGCGCAACATCGAGGCGATGCGTTTCGCATTGCCGGCGCTGGCGGAGGCGGCCGCGGGTTTTTCCGGCGCCGAAATCGAGCAGGCCGTGGTCAGTTCGCTGTACGCCGCACACGCGGCCGGCAAGGAACTCGACCAGGCGACCCTGCTGACCGAACTGCAGCAAACACGGCCGCTATCGGTGCTGATGGCCGAACAGGTCGCCGCCCTGCGCGAATGGGCACGCACGCGCACCGTGCCGGCAGACTAATTACTCGCGCGTTGCAGCCGACCGCCGAAGTGGCCGCCGATACCAATGGGGCGGTACTTGGTAGCGCTTCCCATCCATGTAGGAAATGCATGTCGGGCCAGGTTGGCCGCTGTCCAGGAGCGACTGGATCCGATGGCAGGGCTCTATCTGCAAGGTCCCGGGCGATCCAGTTCCGTAGGCGTCGGGCGGATAGTAGATGACGAGGGTCTGTCGTCCCTGAGCACTGCGGGTATAGCCGAGCCAGTGGAACTCCATGGCCACGTTCGGACTGAAACTGTTCTCCCGAACGATCCAGTAAGGCCGTCGCTCGCGCATCGCGTTCTCCAGGCAACGCAGCGAGGCTGAAGGATCATCATCGACCGCAATTCGGCCGCAATCGACGGCACCCGGCCCGGCCAGTTCGCGCATACGCGCAAACGCTTTTTCCGGAGTCAGATCTGGGGAATGATAGTTGTCAGACCATTTCGCAAGCCCGAACGCTGCGCCGACCAGCGCAATGCCTGCCGCGGTAGCGAAGATCGCTTTCGACGCGCGGCCGACCGTCCACAACTCGAACTCAGCCATAGTGCTGGCGCACATGCAGCGCCAAGCGGCGTGCCGCCGTCTGCACATCGGCGGTGAGCGGCAGCAATTGCGGCCAGTCGTTGCCCTTGGCGGCGAGTTCGAGCTCGGAGGCGGCGAGCGCCAGTTCGCCGGCGCCGACGAGGCGGGCGGCGCCCTTGATCTTGTGCGCTTCGCGCGCGAGCTGCACGG
>CAYWHO010000217.1:0-4140 GCA_964458195.1 uncultured Arenimonas sp. | reverse complement strand
CGCACTGGCGCTGCGCGAGAATCCGAGCGCGCAGGCTACGCGCACGCTACCGGCGCCGCGCGCTGTCTCGATGGCTGCGCAAGCCTCGCGCAATTGCGCCGGCGAAGGCGGTATCAGGTCGAGGCAAGGAATCGCTCGCAGCATTTCCCCGCGACCATGCAGTTCGGCGGACAGATCCACCAGGGATTCTCCGGCCATCAACCGCTCGCCGAAGCGCGGCACGCGACCGAAACTCACCCCATCTCCCACCGCGACCGTGGCCGCCGAACCACGCGTCCACCACCACTGATTGATGCGCGCCGCGAAAAGATAAGGCGCCAGCAGCAAGCGTGGTCCCGGCGGAATGCCGCCCTGCGCCGTCTTCTGGAAAACCTGCGCGTCCAGCCCGGCGTAAGCCAGCGCCACCAAGAACAGGCTCGTCGCCGGCCACAGCGACCACAGCCAGACGCCGCCGAGAAAGGCGAGCGCGACGCAGGCGATCGCCCCGAGCCCGTAGTACGTGGCCAGTCGCCAATGCGCCGCGCTACGCTCGCGACGCCAGGACTTCAGCGGCGAGGGGCCCTGCTCCGGCCAGCACCACAGGCAGAACGCGCCGAGCAGCGCGCCGGTGGGGATGTCGATGAAATGATGCTGGTAGGTGGTCAGCACCGATACGCCGATCAGCGCGAACCACAGATGCAGCACGGGTCGAAGCCGGCGAGGCAGCTTCGGCGTGTACAGGCTCCACAGGATCACCAGCAAGGCGATGTGCAGCGAAGGCGCCTGGTTGTAGGGTTTGTCGAAACTGGTCAGGGCATCGAACATCGCGCCCGACCAGCCGTCGGTTTCCGGGCGCGTGAAGGCGAACTTCAGCGGGAACAGCAGGAAACAACTCACAGCGACGAACTGCGCCGTCAGCAGCCGCCTTCCCTGCCGATCGACGTCCGCGGCGCGTCGATGCACGAGCAGGGACGCGGCATAGAACCCGTTGATCGTCCAGTACGGCAGGATGGTCCAGGCCAGGAAGGGGATGCCCCGCTCCCACTCGAACACCACGGACGGCACACCGCTGCGCGACGCGGCCAGATGATTGGCGAAGCCGTAGCTCAGGTAGAACAACGGCCCCAGACAGGCCAGCCATGCGAGGCCGCGCCGCCACTGCCAGGCATCCTCGCTCATGCGATGCGCTGCGCCAGGGAAACGGTGAAGATGCCGAAATCGTCGATGCGTTGCTCGATCTTGCGGAAACCGGCGGCCTCGACCAACTGGTCCATTTCGCGCTGACTGCGGCGGCGCATCACCCAGGCCGCACCCTGGCGATGGCTGGTCAGCCCGCGTGCGATGAGTTCCAGCTGGGGATGCCAGGGTTGTCCGGTGTAAACGAGATAACCGCCGACCGGGATCGCATCGGCCAGGCCGCCCAGCGAGGCTTCGAGCAGGGCGTTGTCGGGGAACAATTCGTACAGGCCCGACACGATGCCGAGCGTCGGCGCGGGCTGGGCGCTACCGACCTGCGCGCGATCGAAGGCATCGGCCTGCTCGAAGCCTGCGATCGCTTGCATGCCCTTCTCCGCGATCAGGGCCTGACCCTGCTCGACATTGATCGGGCTGTAGTCGCGCAACAGCACGGCGTCGGGTTTGTCGCCTTCGCGCTCGAAGAATTCGAGCGCGTAGCGACCGTGGCCGGCGGCGATATCCATCACGCGCACGGGCATGCCGGCGGCGCGTAGTCGCGCCATCGCCAGGCGCAACAGTTCTTCCACATGCGTCTTGCGCACGCGGATGCCGCGCCAGCCGATCGAACCGAGGTAGATGCGATCGATCAACTTGCCGAAGGGGTTCCGGCTCTCCGCGCGGTTGCGGTAGACGAAGTCCAGCGTGCTGCCGGAGTCGTAGCCGGTGTCTTCGCCCAGCTTCAAACCCGCCGAGAAGAGCGCGCCGAACTTCAGCGAGCGCTTGGTGATCGCCCAGTACCAGGCCCGCGGCGACCACCAGGGCAGCGGCGCGCCGAGCGCGTCGGATTCGATCTGGCTCGGGCTGGCCTCGTGCGCGCGGCGCTGATCGGGGATCGCGGGCGCGGCGTCGAAACGCTGCAGGATGAAGCGGCGCGCTTTCGCCACGGCGATATGGCGGTCGCGTTCGCCGAGCGTGTCGTGGAAGAAGCCGGGCAGCACGTGTTTTTCCTTGATGCTGCTGCCGAGTCCGTCGAAGAAGCGGTGCTGCGGCCCGTGATGAACCACCCAATCGGCGCCCGAGATCAGCAGCTGCGTCGGCACGTGCACGGCTTGCGCATCGGCGACCACGCGTTCGGCCGTTTCGTACAGACCGAGCAGCACGCGTACCGAGATCGGGCGCGCGATCAAGGGATCGGATTCGTAGCTGGCGATGCGCGCCGGGTCGTGCGTCAGGAATTTCGCCTTGACGTAGCTGTTGACGAAGAAATTGCCGAACAGCGCGCTCATCAGCTTCAGGCCCGGACGCGCCAGCGGCACGTACAGCTTCACCTTGAAGGCCGGCGACGCCAGCACGAGGGCGCGGATCTTCGGCGCGTAGTCGTGCACCCAGGTCGCGGCGACGACCGCGCCGACGCTCTGCGCCACCACGGCCATGTCCTGCGGCGCGACGCCGTGCTGCGCTTCGATATGCGCGACGAAACATTCGAGGTCGCGCACCAGGGCGGAGAAACTCGGGCTGTCGCCGCGCGCGCCCGGCGACTTGCCGTTGCCGCGCGCGTCCCAGGCGAAGACATCGAAATCGGGCAAGTCGAGTTCGTCGGCCAGGTGGGCGACGCGCCCGCCGTGTTCGTGGCCGCGATGCAGCAACACGATGGCGCCGCGGCGCGGTCCGGTCGCCGGCCAGTGCCGGTAGAACAACTGGCTATCGTCGTGGGTGGTGAAGGAGCTTTCCGAAGGAGTGCGCATGGGCCTCACTGGAGTGGCGAATCGGACGCCGATGCCAGGCCGGCACGGACGCGGTTGAAACAGGTCAGCAACAACAGGGCGCAGAGCGCCGGCATCGTCCAGGCGACGAAGGCCGGCAAGGCGCCGACGATGCCGTACCACAGGCCGAGCGCACCGAAGACGAAGGCGCGATCGCTCTTGCCCATCGGCCCCTCGTAACGACGCGTCGAACCCAGCATCGGGCCGAGCGCGCCGGCGTATTCGCTGAGCATGGCGAGCAGGACGACGGCGACGACCCAGGCCGGATGAAAGGGCGCGACAAGCGCGAAAGGCAGGTACAAGGCCGCGTCGGCGATCACGTCGCTCAGTTCGTTGAGGTAGCCGCCCAGGCGCGATTGCTGGCCGAATTCGCGCGCCAGCATGCCGTCCACCGCATTGAGCGCCATGCGCAGGAACAGCCACGCCGGCAGCGCCAGGAACAGCGCCGGCGCAGCGGCGAGATGGAGGACGAGGCCGAGCGCGATCGAAACGACGCAGGCGAACGTCGTGACGGCATTGGCGGTGACACCGATCCTCGCCAGGAAAGCCACGCCGGGTCGCAGCAGCGACTGGAACGCGGGCTTCAACGCATAGATGCTGGGCATGAGGAGTGGGTGGAGGTTTGCGCGAACTTATACCGGCGCTATCGACTCCGCAAGCGAAATGCGCGAACCAACGGGTTTTTTACGGAAAGCGAATCGTCCGCTAACGAAAACCGTACCGGATGGACAACAAGCGCGGGGTGCGCAGCGGTTCGCGCGCAAGCAGGACGTCTCGCCCGGCAGGAAAGATCGGCGCCGGGACACGCGGCCTGGCTTCGGTCGAACAGGCCGCGGCGCGCGCCGCGACGCCAGCGGTCAGCGCAGCCCGGCGTTGATCTTCGCCAGTACGCCGGCACCCGGACAGAGTTCTTCGGCGCCGAGGCGATTGAACGCGGTTTCGCTGGTGTTGAGATGACCGTGCAGGTCGCCGGCGGCCGGATCGACGTAGAGCAGTCCGGTCACCACTTCGCCGCGCGCGTGATGTTCCTGGATGTAGTTCATGGCGGCGATGCGATCGCCCGGGTCGTAGTCGCTGCGCAACTTGCGCAGGCGTAGCACGCTGCCGTCGTGTTGCTCGACCTCGAGCATCTCGCCTTCGGCGAAGTCCACGCTGATCTCGGCGCGCGGGGCGATGACGTCGATGCGGTTCACCGCCTCGTTGTGTTCGCGCACGTAGTCGT
>CAYWHO010000216.1:690-4142 GCA_964458195.1 uncultured Arenimonas sp. | reverse complement strand
CCTGGCGGGCGATTTAGGGAGCGAGAGCCAGCGAGCAGCCGCGGATCAAGGCGCGGGTCAGGCCGGCGTTCTCCTGCACGACCACGCGCACGCGCGGGTCGCGCGCGGCGGCCTCGGCGAGGATCGCCGGAGACTCGTCGGTGGAACCGTCGTCCACCGCGATGAGCTCCAGCTCGACGCCCTGCTGCGACAATACGCTGTCGAGCGCTGCCCGCAGGTGGCGGGCGTCGTTGTATACACCCATCACGATCGAGATCTCTGGAACTGCGTCGCTCATCGCTTCAATCCATCCACGATTGCCGGCGGGTCTGGCTGCCGGATCGTCCGGGCGCAAGGCTGCGCAGGCCTTCGGCCCAACGCGCCGCCCGGTTCCAGCCGAGCAAGCGCGACGCCTGTCGGTAGAAGAGAAGGCCGGCATTGCTGCGCGCACCAGCGACGCGCAAGGCCAATGCGCATAGCGCCTCCGCCGCACCCGCATCGCCGAGCAAGGCGCATTCGCGCGCCTGGCGGAATACCCAGCGACCGAAATGCCGCATCTCCGGCGCAGTTTCCGCAACGCCCGCGGCGACCGCGGACTCGTGCAATGTCCGGAAGAACCTCACGCGGTCGCCAGGTTGCAGCCAGCGGCCGCTGCCGGTCTGCCGGTTGTGTTCGTGATGGCGTTGGTCGGTGACGAATTCCGCGCAATAAGCCAGGCGGATCCGCAACGCGCCGGCGCGCGCGTCGTATTCCCAGTCCTGCGAGTAACGCAGGTCGCTCCAAGGGCCGATGGCGTCGCAGACCGACCGCCGCCACAACGGCGCGTTGGTGTTCCACCAGCGATCGACCAGCAAGGCCGGGAACAGTTCGTCTATCGCGCGACCGGACCACTTGTGCGGCCGCTCGCGCGGCTCGCCGTTCTCCGGGCACAGACGAATCTGCCCATAGGCCGCGCCGCACTCCGGCCGGGCTCGCAGCGCGGCGATCTGCAGCTCGAACTTGCGCGGCCAGAGACTGTCGTCGCTGTCGAGGTACTGGATGAATTCGCCACGGGCCAGTTGTCGCCCCGTTTCGCGCGCCACGCCGGCACCGCCGTTCGGCCGCCATTCGTATCGCACGATATCGGGATGCTCACGCTCGAGTTCGCGCCCTATCGATACCGTCGCATCGGTGGAACCGTCGTCGCAGATCAGTATCTCGATCGGCCGCCAGGTCTGCGCCAACACGCTTTCCACTGCGGTGCGGAGCATCTCCGGCCGGTTATGCACCGGAATGATCGTTGACACCAGGTCGGCGACCGTCTCAGGCACCGGCCGGCTCCGGCCGACAGCAGAGATCCGCGGCATCGAGGAAGGTCTTCACTTCGATGGCGGGATCTTCGCGCAAGCGCTGTGCGAAGCGTTCGAAATCCTCGCGCGCGACCGACAAGTGATGCCCGCCGCCCACGCCATGGAAAACGAAGACCAGCCAGCGAGCACGCGCCCTGCCCTCCTCCAGCGCCGACAGCAGCTGCGCCAGGTCCATGCCATCGCCGGCGATCGCGCGGACGCGGTGGCTGTCGCGCACGACGGCAGGGACTTCGTTCGCGGCGACCCCGCCGCAACGCGACGCCGGAAACAGTTCGCGCACCAGCGGCGTGTAATCGACGAGCCGCGAACCGAAGTCGAGCCCGAAACGATCCACCCAACCCATCAATCGCGTGCGATCCAGGCCAAGACGGGTCAACAGACGGCGGGGCCAGCCCGGGTTGCCCAAGTGCGGGTTACTGCAAGGAAAAGCGAAACTGCGTCGCTCGCGACCGTCGACCATGCCGAGCACGCCATTCGCCACCACCAGCTCGTGACGCATGCGATCCACGCCGTATCGCTCCAGCGCAATGCCTTCGGTGACCCAGGGCTTGGACGAAACGCCCGGATGGAAAACCGTGTGGTTGCCGAGTTCGTGCCCACGCCTGGCGGCATCGCTCCACTCGCGATGACGGGCCAGGAAATTCGAGCGACCGATATTCACGTAGAAACTGCCCGGCAAGCCATGCCGGTCGAGGATGGGAATCGCCGTATCGAGATGCGCGTCGAGCGCGTCGTCGAAGGTCAGGCAGACGATCAGTTTCGAAGGCATTGCGCTCATTCGTCGGCGCGCCTGCAGACGTGCAGGACTTCCCGTTTCAGGGCCCGCCTGGCCACGAAGTCCGGCGCCAGCGCCGTCGCCCGGAAAGCCCCGACGCGGAATCCCGCTTCGCGCAACCGCGCCTCGTAGTCGTCATTGGTGTAGCAGCGGAAGATGCCTTCGTCGGCAAAGGCAGCGAGCCGCTCCTGCAGGCCGTTCGTTTCCAGCGTCGTCGCACCGGCGAAGAACGCCGGCACCTGCAGCAGGGCGACGCCGCCCGGTCGCATCACGCGCCGGATCTCACGCATCGCCGCGCGATCCTCCTGCAGACTGTTCAATACGTGGCAGCAGTACATCGCATCCACCGTGCCGTCTTCGAACGGCAGATTCAGCAGGTTCAAGTGTTGTTCGCCCTGGCCGGTGATGCCGCCCCAGCGATACCGCATTCGCGCGCGCGCCGTCTTTCGCTGCAGCACCTGTTTCAATCCGGGCTCGGGCGCGATGTGCACGAACACGCCTTCCCTGACGAAGATGTCCGGGTGCGCGTCGAAGTAAACCGCCGCGAGCCGATGCGGCGGTTTCGATCGACAGACCGGGCACAGGAAATCCGCTTCAGAAGGCGTGCCATGCGCAAGGAAACCGCGGAGATGGCTAGCGCAGATGTTGCAATGACGGCGCCAGCCGAAATGACGCGTACGCTCGTACTGCCGGCGAAGCGCGGGGCGCCAGGCTTCCGGCACGAAGGACTTGACGAGGGTCGAGGCGCTCATGGACTGCGCTGCGCCTTGTAACTCGTCAGCGGATCCGGCGCATCGGCGGCACCGAAACGTCGAGATGCCAGTTCGTCGATGCGCGCCTGGCGATCCATGCCGAGGCGCCATGGCATCACATCGGCGATGTTCGGATTCTCGGCGATCTTGCGATCGGGCTGCGGTGGGTGCCACAAATGCACGAACGGCAGATAGCCGGCGCGGCAATGGCCGACCTGGGCGCAGCGGTCGTAGAACTCGTCGTCTTCGCCGCCCCAATCGACGAAGCCTTCGTCGAAGCCGCCGAGTCCGAGGAAGGCATTGCGTGCGACGGCGATCGTGCCCCCCTTCCAGTTCTGGAAAACCATGCCGGGGATCGCCGTGTAGGGCAAGGCCTGGTCGCGGTACACCCGCTCCGTGTCGTGCGGGTTGAGATAGAAAAGGAATCGCTGCAGGGACGCGGCGCCGTAGCCGCGTCCGTCGATGGCGCGCACCACTTCGCTCGCGTAACCGGCGGGAACGCAGATATCGCCATCATGGAAAACCAGGATGGAACCGCGCGCCAGGCGCGCGCCGACGTTGTAGGCCCAGGACTTGTGCCAGCCCGCGGGAACGCCT
>CAYWHO010000216.1:0-680 GCA_964458195.1 uncultured Arenimonas sp. | reverse complement strand
GTGACCGGGCCCGGCAAGCGCGCGATCGCGGGCGTCGACGACTGATCGACGACGATGCATTCGCAGGCAACGCCTTCCTGCGCATGCACCGATTGCAGCGTTCGCCGCAACTGCGGCAGGCGTTCGGTGCCGGCATGGGCGAAGACGAAGGAAACCTTCGGCGTCGCGACCTGTTCGCGCGGCTCGGCAGCGAACCGGATCGGCCATTCTGCCGTCGCGGCGCGGAACAGGTCGCGACCCAGCCACGGCATGACCTCGGCCGCGTGCAAGGCGCTGCCCCAGACCCAGTCGCAGTACACTCCGGGACCATCGTTCGCCGGCAGCAGTTTTTCGATGCGATTGCACAGCGACATCCAGCCGTCGGGGTGGTTGCGATGGGCGGCGCCGGAATTCGCCAACGCTCGCCGGTAACGCGGCAGGTCGCGCAACAGCACCATCGGCAGGTCGTGAATGCGCCGCAACAGCCTCACGCAGCCACCGCCAGGTCGTCGAGCAGCCAGTTGCGCGCCCAGTTCTCCAGCACGAACAACAACCAGAGTTTGTATTCGTGGTTGCTTTGCCTCGGCATGGCCATCCATTGCCGGAACCCGTCTTGGTCCATCATCCCCTGCCGCAACATCGAACCGTGCTGCAGGGCCTGGACCAGGCTCTCTTCGCTGATGAGCTGCCGCATCGGGAAG
>CAYWHO010000215.1:1901-4174 GCA_964458195.1 uncultured Arenimonas sp. | reverse complement strand
TGCGGCAGGCTGGCCGGCCAACCACCGGCCAGCGCCTTGTACAGGTCCACCAGGCGCACGAAACTGCGCGTGCGGCCCTGCGCGGCGGCGTCCTGCGCCTGCAGGTTGCTGCGCTCGGCATCGAGCACTTCGAACAGGTCGGCGGCGCCGGCTTCGTAACGGATGCGGGCGAGGTGCGCGGCCTGCGCGCTGTTGTCGGCGGCCAGCACCAGTTGCGCATCTTCCTGGCGCGCGTGCCCGTAACCGCTCAAGGCGTTTTCTGTTTCTTCCAGCGCGCGCAGCACCGTCTGCTCGTAGCGCGCCAGTTCGCCCTGCGCCTCGGCATCGGCGGCAGCGATGCGGGCCCGCACGCGGCCGAAATCGAGGAAGGACCAGTCGATGCCGAGCGCGATCAAACGCGTCTCGCCATCGCGGTTGAACAGGGAGCCGCTATCGGCCGACTGACTGCCGAACAGCCCGCCCAGCGTGAAGCGCGGGAACATGTCGGCCTTGGCGACACCGATCCGCTTGGTCGCGGCCAGCAGGCGCGATTCGGCCGCGGCGATATCGGGGCGACGACGCAACAAGTCGCCGGGCGTACCGGCGTCGAGCCCCGGCGGCAGGGCCGGCAATGTCGATGCCGGCGCGAGTTCGCCGAGCAAGGCTTCGGGCGTTCGGCCGGTCAATACCGCGAGGTGATGCATGGTCGCGGCGATGTCGGCTTGCAACGAAGGAATACGCGCGTTGGTCGTGGCGAGCTGGGCGCGCGCGCGCGATGTATCGAACTCGGTGCCGCGACCGGCGGCGAAACCGGCTTCGACTAGTCGCAGGGTTTCGGCCTGGCTCGTCGAATTTTCCTCGGCGACGCGCAGCCGTTCCTGCAGTCCGCGCAGGTTGGCGTAATCGCGCACGACTTCGGCGACGATCGCGACCTGCAAGGCCTGCAGATCGGCGGACAACGCATCGGCATCGGCGCGGCGCGCGTCCACCGATTTGCGCACGCGGCCGAAGAAGTCGAGCTCCCAAACCATGCGCGCGCCGATGTCGTAGCTGTCGCTGTCGCGTTGCGAACGCGACAGCCCCGGCGCCTGGTCGGCGCTGGCCCGCGAATCGCTGGCGTTGGCTTCGGCGGTGATCGTCGGCAGGCGGTCGAACTTCGCGCCACGCAACAACGCATTGGCGCTGTCGTAGCGCGACAGCGCGATGCGCAGGTCGTGGTTGTCGCGCAGCGCGGTTTCGACCAGGGCGCTCAGCACCGGATCGCCGAAGCCGCGCCAGAACTCGGCTTCGGCCGGCACCGCTTTCGTCGCAGCATCGTGGGTCGAGAACTGCGCCGGCACCGCGATCGAGGTCGCCGGCGCATCGGCGGCGACACTCGTGCCCGACGCCATCGCCAGGCTCAGCGCGAGGGCGAGCATGGTCTTGTTCAATGGATTACGCATGGATGCTTTCCTCAGAATGAACCGGCGCATGCGAAACCAGCGGACGACCCGAGAGCTTGCGCAGTGTCACGTAGAACACCGGCGTCAGGAACAGGCCGAACAGGGTCACGCCGAGCATGCCGGCGAACACGGTGATGCCGGTAACCGAGCGAACTTCCGCACCGGCGCCGTGCGAGAACACCAGCGGCACCGTGCCGGCGATGAAGGCGATCGAGGTCATCACGATCGGGCGCAGGCGCAGGCGGCAGGCTTCCAGCGCGGCTTCCACGATGCCTTTGCCCTGCAATTCGAGTTCGCGGGCGAATTCGACGATCAGGATCGCGTTCTTGCAGGCCAGGCCCATCAGCACGACCAGGCCGACCTGCACGAAGACGTTGTTGTCGCCGCCGGTGAGCCACACGCCGACCAGCGCCGACAGCAGGGTCATCGGCACGATCAGGATCACCGCCAGCGGCAGCGTCCAGCTTTCGTACAGCGCGGCCAGCACGAGGAAGGCGAGCAGCACGGCGAGCGGGAACACAACCAGCGCGGCCTTGCCCTGCGTCGCTTCCTGGTAGCTCAGGTCGCTCCAGTCGTGGCCCATGCCGTTCGGCAGCACCGTCTTGGCGAGTTCATTCACCTTGGCCATCGCCTGCGCCGACGACATCACGCGCGGATCGGCTTCGCCTAGCAGGTCGGCCGCCGGATAACCATTGAAGCGGATCACCGGGTCGGGACCATAGGTCTGCTTGATCGTCACCATGCTGCCGATCGGCACCATCTCGCCATTGGCGTTGCGCGTGCGCAGCTTGGCGATGTCTTCGACACCGTCGCGGAACGGACCGTCGGCCTGCGCGATGACCTGCCAGGTGC
>CAYWHO010000215.1:0-1891 GCA_964458195.1 uncultured Arenimonas sp. | reverse complement strand
GGTGCGGCCGAACATATTGAAGTCGTTGACGTAGGCCGAGCCCAGATACGTTTGCAGCGTGTCGAACAACTCGGTCAGCGGTACGCCTTGGGCCTTGGCTTTCACGCGGTCCACTTCGGCGTCGAGCTGCGGCACGTTGGCTTGGTAGCTCGAGATCGGGAAGCCCATGCCCGGCGTCTGCGAGGCTGCGCCCTGGAAGGCGCCGACCGCGTTCTGCAGCGCGCCGTAACCGAGATTGGCTCGGTCTTCGACGAACAGCGAATAGCCCGAGCCGTTGCCGAGGCCGAGGATCGGCGGCGGCATCAGCGCGAAAGCGAAACCTTCCTGGATGCCGCCGATCTTCGCGTTCAACTCGTCGTTGATCTGCTTGGCGGTTTTCTCGCGCTGGTCGAAAGGCTTGAGCGGGAAGAACACCACGCCCGAATTCGGCGTATTGGTGAACTGCAGCGGGTTCAGGCCCGGGAAAGCGACTTCATGCGCGACGCCATCGATGGACTTGGCGGCGGCGGCGATCTTCTTCAGCGCCGCATCCGTGCGTTCGATCGACGCGCCTTCCGGCATTTTCACGCCGGCGATCAGATACAACTTGTCCTGGGTCGGAATGAAGCCGCGCGGCACCGAGCTGAACACGAAGGCGGTCGCGACCAGCAGCACGGCATAAACCGCGAACACGCGACCGCGGCCGCCCAACGAACGCGAGACGGCGCCCTGATAGCGTTCGGAATTGCGCTTGAAGAAACGGTTGAACGGGCGGAACACCCAACCGAAGGCGCGATCGATCAACCGCGTCGGCGCGTCCTTGGCGGCGTCGTGCGGTTTGAGCAGCATCGCGGCGAGGGCCGGCGACAGGGTCAGCGAATTGATCGCCGAGATGACGGTCGAGATGGCGATGGTCACGGCGAACTGCTTGTAGAACTGGCCGGTGACGCCGGTCAGGAAAGCCATCGGCACGAAGACCGCGCAGAGCACGAGGGCGATCGCGACGATCGGGCCGGAGACTTCCTTCATCGCCTGGTGGGCGGCTGCGAGCGGCGTCAGCCCTTCCTCGATGTTGCGTTCGACGTTCTCGACCACGACGATAGCGTCGTCCACGACGATGCCGATCGCCAGCACGAGGCCGAACAGGGTCAGGGTATTGATCGAGAAGCCGAGCAGGTAGAGCGCGGCGAAGGTGCCGACGACCGACACCGGCACGGCGATCAGCGGAATGATCGAGGCGCGCCAGGTCTGCAGGAACAGGATCACCACCAGCACGACCAGCAGCACGGCCTCGAACAGGGTCGTCACGACGGCCTTGATCGAATCGCGCACGAAGATCGTCGTGTCGTAAACGGTGCGGTATTCCACGCCCGGCGGGAAACGCTTTGACATCTCGTCCATGCGCTCGACCACCTGGTCGCGGATCGCCAGCGCGTTCGCACCCGGCGCCTGGAACACGCCGATGGCGGCCGCGTTCATGCCGTCCAGGCGCGAACGCAACGTGTAGTCGCCGGCGGCGAGTTCGATGCGGGCCACGTCGGCGAGACGGACGATTTCGCCGTCGGCACCGCTCTTGAGCACGATGTCGCCGAACTCTTCGGTCGATTCGAGCCGGCCCTTGGCATTGATCAGGGTCAGGAAGTCGCTGTCGTTCGGCATCGGCTCGGCGCCGAGCTGGCCGGCCGAGACCTGCACGTTCTGTTCGCGGATCGCACGCAGCACGTCGCTGGCGGTCAGGCCGCGCGCGGCGATCTTGTCCGGATCCAGCCACAGGCGCATCGCATAGTCGCCGCCGCCGAATTGCTGCGCGTCGCCGACGCCGGGAATGCGCGAGAGCTCATCCTTGACGTGCAGGCGCATGTAATTGCGCAGATAGAGCGTGTCGTACTTTCCGTCGGGCGAGACCAGATGC
>CAYWHO010000214.1:0-4185 GCA_964458195.1 uncultured Arenimonas sp. | reverse complement strand
GAGCAGCGGTCTCCAAAACCGCAGGTTGGGGGTTCGAGTCCCTCCTGGCGTGCCATCCACTCGGTCCGACCTGAACGTCCGGGCTGCGCAGGAAGAATTCGCAAGGCTTGAATGAACACTAAGGCAGAACAAGTTGCGCAGGGCACCAGCCCGGCCGACATCGCGAAGTACGCCCTGGCCCTGCTGGTAGTCGGTGGTGGCATCGCGGGCTACTACCTGCTGACCTCCTGGCCGACGCCGGTGCGGGTGCTGCTGGTGGCCGCGGCGATCGTCGCGGCGATCGGCGTGATGGCGATGACGGCGCTTGGCCACCAGGGCCGTGAGTTCCTGCGCGAATCGCTGTTCGAATTGCGCAAGGTGGTTTGGCCGACGCAGCAGGAAGCGCGCCGGATCACCGTGGTGGTGCTGATAGTGGTACTGGCGGTCAGCCTGATCCTCGCCCTGTTCGACTGGGTGATCTCGCTGGCCATCCAGTGGCTTTTGAGCAACTAAGGAGTCGCGACGTGGCCAAGCGTTGGTATGTGGTTCACGCCTATTCGGGTTTCGAACACCAGGTGCAGCGCGCCCTGGCGACGCGCATCGCGCGCGAGGGCATGGAAGCGAAATTCGGCGACGTGCTGGTTCCGACCGAGGAAGTGGTGGAAATGCGCGGCGGCCAGAAGCGCAAGTCCGAGCGCAAGTTCTTCCCCGGCTACGTGCTGGTCCAGATCGAGACCAACGAGGAAGGCGGCATCCCGCGCATCGACGACGAGAGCTGGCACCTGATCAAGGAAACCCCGAAGGTCATGGGCTTCATCGGCGGTACGGCCGAACGTCCGCTGCCGATCAAGGATTCGGAAGCGGACGTGATCCTGCGCCGGGTCCAGGACGGTGCCGACAAGCCGCGCCCCAAGGTCCTGTTCGAACCGGGCGAGCTGGTGCGCGTCACCGATGGCCCGTTCAACGACTTCAACGGCACGGTCGAAGAGGTCAACTACGAGAAGAGCCGCCTGCGCGTGGCCGTGTTGATCTTCGGGCGTTCGACGCCTGTGGATCTGGAATTCGCCCAGGTCGAGAAGGCCTGAGCTGCAAGATGCGACAACGTGAAGTCAGGGCACGTGAAATCCCTGGCGCGATGGGGAGCCTGCAACCCAGGCGCTAGCACCCGGAGAGAAGAAAATGGCTAAGAAAGTAGTTGGTTACATCAAGCTGCAGGTGAAGGCTGGCCAGGCCAATCCCTCGCCGCCGGTCGGTCCCGCGCTCGGTCAGCGCGGCCTGAACATCATGGAATTCTGCAAGGCCTTCAACGCCGCCACGCAGAAGATGGAGCCGGGCATTCCGATTCCGGTGATCATCACGGCTTATTCCGACCGTACGTTCACCTTCATCACCAAGACGCCGCCGGCGTCGATCCTCCTGAAGAAGGCGGTCGGCATCGCGTCGGGCTCCAAGCGCCCGAACACGGAAAAGGTCGGCAAGGTGACCCGCAAGCAGCTCGAGGACATCGCGAAGGCGAAAGAGCCCGATCTGACGGCGGCTTCCCTGGATGCCGCGGTGCGCACCATTGCCGGTAGCGCCCGCAGCATGGGTCTCGTGGTGGAGGGCTAAGACATGAAGATTTCCAAGCGTTACAAGGCGATGCAGGCCACCGTGGTTCCGGGCAAGGCCTACGCCATCGACGAGGCCCTGAAGATCGTGCAGGGCAATGCCAAATCCAAGTTCGCCGAATCGGTGGACGTGGCCATCCGCCTTGGCGTCGACGCCAAGAAGTCGGACCAGCAGGTGCGCGGTTCCACCGTGCTGCCGGCCGGTACCGGCAAGTCCGTGCGCGTGGCGGTGTTCTGCCCGGCCGGCGCCAAGGCCGACGAAGCCCTGGCCGCAGGTGCCGACGTCGTCGGCATGGACGACCTTGCCGAGAAGATGCTCGGCGGCGACATCAATTACGACGTCGTCATCGCGACGCCGGATGCGATGCGCGTGGTCGGCAAGCTCGGCCAGGTGCTGGGCCCGCGTGGCCTGATGCCGAACCCGAAGGTCGGTACGGTGTCGCCGGACGCCGCCGGCGCCGTGCGCAATGCCAAGGCCGGTCAGGTGCGTTACCGCACCGACAAGGCGGGCATCATCCACTGCACCATCGGCAAGGCGAACTTCGAAGCCAGCGCGCTGAGCAACAACCTGCATGCGCTCCTGGCGGACCTGATCAAGGCCAAGCCGTCTTCGGCCAAGGGTCAGTACCTGCAGAAGATCTCGCTGAGCTCGACGATGGGCGTCGGCGTGATCATCGACCAGGCTTCGCTGAGCCTCGCGAAGTAATTCGCCGCAAACCAGCCGGAACGAATCCTGGCTGGTCGCATTTTCCCCGATCGGGACGCGTCCCGGTCGGTAGATGTTTTCACGGTCGGGAGTGTCGCCCCGGTCGGTAGATTTTGAAGGCGCCTTCTTCGAGCGATCGGAGAAGGAGCCATCAAAGACCGCAGGTGCGGTCAGCGCGTGACGACGTCGGGCATGGACGCACGACTGGCAAGGAATCGCCGTCGCCACTAGCGGGATCGCTTAATGCAGGTTTTCCTCGGAAGCAGCGCGGAAACCGAGCCTGCGTAGATGGTGCAGCCTCTCTGGATGTTGCTGGTGGATGCCAGATCAGAGCAGGGCACCACGGGACGCGCGAGCGTCTCCGGCGTCGAAGGATCGATGCCGTCCCCGGACCGCAAGCGGCTGGAGTCGCGAGCGGAATTCAATTGGAGGAGTGCAATGGCTCTCAATCAGTCTCAAAAGCAAGAAGTAGTCGCCGAAGTCGCGGCCGTCGCCGCCAAGGCTCACTCCTTGATTGCTGCCGAGTACGCGGGCACCACGGTCAGTCAGATGACCGCGATGCGCAAGAAGGCCCGTGAATCCGGCGTGTTCTTGAAAGTTGTAAAGAACACCCTGGCTTCGCGTGCCGTCGCCGGTACCGAGTTCGAGTGCGTCAAGGACGCGCTGACCGGTCCGCTGCTGTATGCGTTCTCGCAGGAAGACCCCGGCGCCGCCGGTCGTCTGATCAAGGAATTCGCCAAGGGTAACGACAAGCTGCAGGCCAAGGTCGTCTCGATCGGCGGCAAGCTGTATCCGGCAACCCATATGGAAGTGCTGGCTTCGCTGCCGACCCGCGAGCAGGCCCTGGCGATGCTGGCGCGTGCCCTGGCCGAACCGGCGGCGATGTTCGCCCGCGCGGTCAAGGCCGTGGCCGACAAGCAAGGTGGCGGCGAAGCCGCGGCCGAAGCTTGATGCCTTCGCGACCCTATCCCACCGATACCAGTAAACAAATCCAGAGGTAATCACAATGTCCCTTTCCAACGAACAGATCGTCGACGCGATCGCCAGCAAGACCCTGATGGAAGTGATGGAGCTCGTCCGCGCCATCGAAGAGAAGTTCGGCGTCTCCGCCGCTGCCCCGGTCGCGATGGCCGCCGGCCCGGCCGCTGCCGCCGCTCCGGTCGAAGAGCAGACCGAGTTCACCGTCATCCTGAAGTCTTCGGGCGACAAGAAGGTCGAAGTCATCAAGGTCGTCCGTGCCATCACCGGCCTGGGCCTGAAGGAAGCCAAGGACCTCACCGAGGCCGGCGGCACCGTGAAGGACGCCGTGTCGAAGGACGACGCTGCGAAGTTCAAGAAAGACCTGGAAGCGGCCGGCGCTACGGTCGAAGTCAAGTAAGCGACGCGTTGCGTCGCCGGCTTGCACAGGCGAACCACGGGCTGGGGACGTAAGTCCCCGGCCTTTGGCCGTTGTACCGGGGCCCGTTCGCGGGTTCCGTCGAAGCGAGTTGACAGTCGGAAGTAGCGGGAGAAGGCGTGCTGGTGCCGGCAATACCAGCGACTTCCCACTGGCAATTCATCGTTCCTCCTGGGCCCGGGTCGCGGACGCGCGACCTATCGCCATCCGGCGATCCCGCCCATCAGTCATACGAGGCGCTAGTTCACCATGACGTATTCCTTCACCGAAAAGAAGCGTATCCGCAAGGACTTCGGCAAACGCCGCGCCGTCCTTGACGTGCCCTACCTGCTGGCGATCCAGATGGACTCCTACCGCGAGTTCCTGCAGGAAACCGTCGTCGGCGGCAAACGCGAAGACCGGGGCCTGCACGCCGCCCTGAAGTCGGTGTTCCCCATCAGCAGCTACTCGGGCAATGCCGCGCTCGAATACGTTAGCTACAAGCTCGGCGAACCTCC
>CAYWHO010000213.1:0-4187 GCA_964458195.1 uncultured Arenimonas sp. | reverse complement strand
CGCCGTCCAGCGGATCGCCGTGTTCTTGGACAGGATGGTGATGCCGCGTTCCTTTTCCAGGTCGTTGCTGTCCATCACGCGGTCGGCGACGACGGCGCGTTCGCTGAACGTGCCCGACTGCTTGAGCAGCTGATCGACGAGAGTGGTCTTGCCATGGTCGACGTGGGCGACGATGGCGATGTTGCGGAGGTTCTGGATGGACATGCGCGGGCGCGCCTGGCGGCGCAACGGGCTGGGAAGGGAGCCGACTATTGTACCCCGTTCGAGCGGCCCTTGCCGGCATGGTTCATACTAGAGAACTGTGCCAGGCCGGCGGGACCTCCGGCGGCCTGGATTTCCCCACTCCCGGAGTCGCTCCATGTCCGACCTGATCGCCACCTTCGCCACCGCCCGCGGCCCGATCCGCATCCAGCTGCACCCGGAAAAAGCGCCGCTGACCGTCGCCAATTTCGTCAATCTGGCCAAGCGCGGCTATTACGACGGGCTGAATTTCCATCGCGTCATCGCCGATTTCATGATCCAGGGCGGCTGCCCGGAAGGCAGTGGGCGCGGCGGTCCGGGCTATCGTTTCGAGGACGAGGTCGGTACCGGCCTTTCGCACAAGCGCGGTGTGCTCTCCATGGCCAACGCCGGACCCTCGACCAACGGCAGCCAGTTTTTCATCACCCATGTCGACTGCCCCTGGCTGGACGGCAAGCACACGGTCTTCGGCACCGTGTTGGAAGGCCAGGACATCGTGGACGCCGTCCGCCAGGGCGAAAAGATCGCCAGCGTGACCATCAGCGGCGATGCCGATGCGGCGATCGCCGCCAAGGCCGAGCGCGTGGCCGAATGGAACAAGGTGCTGGACGCGCGCGTCTGATCGTCGCGCTGCCGGTGGGGGCCGCGTTCGCCTGGCGACGCGGCCTTCATCTTTTGGCGGCCGCTATTTGACGAAGCGGGCCGAGGCGATCATGCGTTCCACGGCAGCGACATCGCGGCCGTAGTAGTGCTCCCGTGGCGCAGCCCAGAAGAAGTGCGTGAGCTTCCCGTTCCTTTCCGCCGCGCCGAACATCGCCTGGTAGACCAGGCCATTGCCGCTGGTCATCGTCGCTTCGAAGCGAAGGCCGTCGACATCGCCGAACTTCACGGGGCGCAGATTGCCGGCTTGCACATTGCTCCAGCCGTTGCCGCGCAAAGCGTCAAGCAGGACGTCGCGGATTTCGTCCGGACGCATGCCAGGGCGATACCACGGGCCATCGGGCCGGCTCTTGCGTTCGCGCGCCAGCAGCAGCACGTGCTCGTTCGGTTTCACGTTCGAGAACACCACGAAACGGTTCAGCGGCAGGCCGTCGATGGTCCAGGCTTCTTGTCGTGGCGCTTTCGTGCGCGCCCAGTCCAGGCTGGTGTCCATCTGCAGGTCGAAGACCCGGATGCCGTCGCCAGCCGCCACCAGGCGCGTGCCCGTGCCGGCGCAAGCGGCCAGGACGAGCAGGGCGCAGGCACAGATCGCATTGCGGAAGAACCGCGTCATGGATTCGCCTCCAGTTCTTGCAGATAGCGTTCGACGAAGGCGCGGTCCTGCGCCTGCGGATCGAGTTCGAGATAGCGCCTGAGAGCGGTGACGGCGCCGTTCTTGTCGCCGCCGCTTTTCAGCGCCAGCCCCCGTTCCCGCCAGGTTTGCGGGGGCGTGCCCGGTTGCGCGATGGCCTCCGCATACAGGCCGTCGGCGAGTTCGCGATCGCCGGGCTTGTTGCGGCGGCGGTAAGCCTCGGCGAGGAAGAAACTGTAGAGACCGGACTGTTCGGCGGGCGCGGTCGTCCGCAAACCGCCGATCGCTTCGACCGACGTGGAATACATGCGTCGCGTCAGCTCGTTGTCTAGCCAGTGTCCGGCGAAGGGTGCGGTGGCCGACAGGAAACGCTCGCGCCCCAATTCTTCCCGCGTCGTCGCGGCCGCGTCGGCGGCCGCTTTCAGGTCGTCGCGCCGCTCGCGCGTCTGCGGATGGCTGGCGAACGCCGGGATCGGCTTGCCGTAGTCGCGTGCCTCCTCCTCGCGCACCATGCCGTCCCAGAGCTTCACGCCCGAATGCGGGTCGTAGCCGAGCGCCAGCATGCGTTCGAATCCTATGCGGTCGGCTTCGCGTTCCTTGTCGCGGCTGAACTTGCTCATGCTGGCGATGCCGGCGATGTCGGCCAGCATGCCGGCCACGCCGAGCCCCGTGCCCGTCGCCAGAACGCCGAACGTGCTCAGGAAGGCGGAACTGCGCTTGAGTTTGCGCCACTGCTGCAGGGTGTGGCGTTCGCGGTAGTGCCCGAACTCATGCCCCACCACCAGCGCGAGGTCAGCTTCGTTCTGCATGCGCAGCAGGGCGCCGGTCCAGATCACCATCATGCCGTTGGGCGCCATGGATGCGTTGAACCAGGGCAGGTCGACGATATAGATGCGCAGGTCCTTGCAGTATTCGCCGACGACCTTGCAGGTCACGTCGCGCACGTAGGCGTTCAAGGCCGGATCGCGTACCAACTGCGGCGATCGTTGCAGCTCGAGCTCGATGCGGCCCATCGCATACCACAGCTCGTCTTCGTCGCTGCCGGGGGCGGGCCGTTCGCCCGGTCGCACGCTGGCCATGGCGTCCGCGGCCAGCGCCGGCGCGACGAAGCACAAGGCCGCGAGCAGGGCGGCGATCGCGAGCGCGCGCCTCACAGCGGCAGGCCTTCCAGCAAATGCCGGGCAGTCGCCGTGGCCCCGCGCTGGTCGCGCAGGTCGCCGGTTTGACGGGCGAGGAAATTGAACCAGACGACCTGGCCGGTGCGCAGATCGACGAGGGTGGTGACGCCCACTTGCGTGCCGCCGCCGATGTCGCCGCCCAGGAGCAGCAGGGCCGCCACGCGCAAGGCCTTGCGACCCCCGCTGGTGTAGCTGTCGCGCACCATCGTGAACAGGGCGTAGTCGGCGCCGGTGGCCTTGCGCAGTTCTTCGACACCGGGACCCAGGCTCCAGTCGAGCGCCTTGCCCTTCTTCGTGGCGAGCTGGTTGCCCGGCAAGGTGTAGGTAAGGATGCTCATGGACACGGCTTCGTTCAGCCGCAGCACCTGGCCGAGGCGCGACTCGGGCGGCAGGTCGACTGGAATGAGGTAGTCGGGCAGTTGCGGCGTTCCTGCCGTGGCCAGGCGTTCCTTGACGGCGGCGGGATAAAGCCGGCGAGCGGTTTCGGTCCATTCCTTGCGCGGCTCGGTGACGCCGCCGGCGAGAACTTCGGACAGCTCGATGTCCGGTTCGATCACGACCACGCTTCCGGAAATGCGGATCGGTTGGCCATTGGCGTCGGTGGCCACGCGGTTCTGGTTGTAGGCGGCCGCGGCGAACGACAACAGCGACAGGGCCGCCAGCAGAATGGTGCGGGCGAGGATGCGGGATACGGTGCGGTGTGGTCGCATGGGGTTCCTCCAGTGCCAAGGCTGACCCGGTCTTGGCATGGTCCGCAAGCCCCGGCCGGGGAGGGGCGCTGTGCTACAATTCTGCGGCTTTTTCGGGCCGTGTTTCGCCCCCATTCCCACCAGAAAACTACCGAGGTAAGCGATGCTTCAGCTTGCGGGACGCATGGGCCGCGCCAAGCCCAGCGCGATCATGGCTGTCGCCGAGAAAGCCAAGGCCCTCAAGGCCGCCGGCCGCGACATCATCTCCTTCTCCATCGGCGTCCCGAATTTCCTCCCGGGGCCGCATGTCTACGAGGCCGCTGCGGCGGCACTGCAGAAGGACTCCGGCCAGTACGGCTCCAACCGCGGCAGCGATGCGCTGCTCGATGCCTTCCTCAAGCACATCGAAGCCATCGGCCTCACCGGGTACACGCGCGCCAACTGCGCAACCGGCATCGGCGCCAAGCACGTGCTGTACAACCTCGCCGAAGCCCTGCTGGACGAAGGCGACACCATCGCCTACGCGGTGCCTTACTGGACCACGTATGCCGACATCGCCGACATCTGCAACGCGAAGTCGCTCGAACTGCCGTGCCCGGCCAGCCAGAACTACAAGCTGACCCCGGCCCAGCTCGATGCTGCGCTGGCGCAGAAGCCGAAGGTGTTCCTGTTCAACAATCCGAACAACCCGACCGGCATGGCCTACACGGGCGCCGAGATCGATGCGCTGGCGGACGTGATCGCGAAGTATCCGGATACCTGGATCATCACCGACGTCATCTACAACCG
>CAYWHO010000212.1:0-4195 GCA_964458195.1 uncultured Arenimonas sp. | reverse complement strand
GCGCCTTAAAGCGAGCCGAGCATCGCAGCCGACCGCGGGGGAAAGGCCCGACTGTCCGAGCGCAGGGATGCGCGAGTTCGGGCCGGCCCGCGGGCGGCGAGACGCGCAGGGTACGGCGAGAAAGGACTTCGAGCCGGCGAGCGTCGGGCGCAATGGTTTTTGCCTACTTTTTGCCATAACAAAAAGTAGGGCCGCCGGCAGGCAAATGCCACGGCGCAGCCGAACAGTCGCGACTTGCGTCGCCACTACATGGATTTACACGGATCGCGGCTCACGTCCCGAAGGGATTTCCTTCGGTCACCGCTCCTACAACTACAGCGCGTCAATTCAGATCACGTAACCGGAATGGATCGCGACGATGCCGCCGCTGAGGTTGCGGTGGCTGCAACGCGCGAAGCCCGCCTCCGTCATCATCGCCTGCAGTTCCTCCTGCGGCGGATGCTTGCGGATGGATTCGGCCAGGTACTGGTAACTGTCGGCGTCCTGCGCGAACAAACGGCCGAGGCGCGGCAACACCTGGAAGGAATGGAAATCGTAGATCGGCCGGAACCATTCCGGCTTCACCTGCGAGAACTCCAGCACCAGGGCACGACCGCCGGGCTTGAGCACGCGGCGCATGTCGCACAGGGCTTTCGCCTTGTCGGTGACGTTGCGCAGACCGAAGGCGATCGTGACGAGATCGAAGCTCGCATCCGGGAACGGCAGGGCCTCGGCATTGAGCTGCACGTAACGCAGGCCGCGCACCAGGCCGCGGTCGGTCAGGCGATCGCGGCCGACACCGAGCATCTGCGCATTGATGTCGCCGAGCACCACTTCGCCGGTTTCGCCGACGCGCTCGTGCAGCAGGGCGGCGATGTCGCCGGTGCCGCCGGCGAGGTCGAGCACGCGATCGCCGCGCTTCACGCCGGAGGTGCCGACGAAATAGCGCTTCCAGACCCGATGCACGCCCAGCGACATCAGGTCGTTCATCAGGTCGTAATTGCGCGCGACCGAAGAGAACACCTGGCCGACGAGCTTCTTCTTCTCGCCGACGGGAACCTCGCGGTAGCCGAAATGGGTGGTGCCGTCCTTCGTCTCGTCCATGCCGGCATTATCGCATCGCCCGGGGCGGCGGCGCTTGCCCGGCCCGGCCGGCGGGCGGATACTCCGGCGGCCCGCGCTCCGGCGGGTCGTCCGGGATTCGCTCGTGGCCGCCAATGTGCTCATGCTGATCAGCGCCGGCATTTTCCTGCTGCTCGGTACCCTGCACCTCGTCTATACCTTCCACGGGCCGAAGTTCCTGCCGCGTGACCGCGAGCTGCAGGCGCGCATGGCGGAAGTTTCCCCGGTGATTACCGCGGAAACGACGATGTGGCGCTGCTGGATCGGCTTCAACGCCAGCCACAGCCTCGGGGCGATGCTGTTCGGCCTCGTCTACGGCTATCTCGCGCTGGCGCATCCGGCCATCCTGTTCGGATCGCCCTTCCTGCTCAGCCTCGGCGGAGCGATGGTGATTTCGTTCTTCCTGCTCGGCCGCGCCTACTGGTTCAGCATTCCGCGCACCGGCATCGCCATCTCGTTATGCTGCTTCATCGCCAGCGTCGTCATGTCCCGCGTCTGATCCCGCCATCCCGCTACAGGTTTCCGCCATGAAATGCCCCAAGTGCAACGAGAAGATGGAGAAGGTTCCCACCGCTGGCGGCGTGGCCGACCGTTGCACGGGCTGCCAGGGCCTGTGGTTCGATATCGGCGAACACGAGGACATGCTGAATTACTCCGAGATCCTCGACACCGGCGATGCCGATGTCGGCGCGCAGTTCAACACGGTCGATCGCATCCGCTGCCCGGTTTGTCCTGACAGCCAGATGCTGCGCCTGGTGGATCCGCAGCAGCCGCATATCTGGTTCGAGAGCTGTCCGACCTGTTACGGACGCTTCCTCGATGCCGGCGAATTCCGCGACCTGACGGAAAAGACGCTGGCCGACGTGATCCGCGGCTGGAACGCGCCCGCGCGCGATTGAGATGGCGGGCAAGCCGTCGTCCGAGCCCGTGTTCTTCGCCACGCCGGCGAAGTTCCGCGCCTGGCTGAAGAAGCACCACGCCAGCGCCAGCGAACTGCTCGTCGGTTTCCATCGCGTCGGCAGCGGCGTCCCCAGCCTGACCTGGCCCGAGTCGGTGGATGAGGCGCTGTGTTTCGGCTGGATCGACGGCGTGCGCAAGCGTCGCGACGAGCACAGCTACACGATCCGTTTCACGCCGCGGCGCAAGAACAGCGCCTGGAGTGCGGTGAACATCCGCCGCGTCGAAGCGCTGATCGCCGAAGGCCGCATGGGCGAAGCCGGGCTGGCGGCCTATGCCGCCCGCAACGACGACCGTTCGCGCATCTATGCCTACGAACAGCGTTCGGCCGAGTTCGGTGAAGCCTATGCGCGCGTGTTCCGCAAGAATCGCCCGGCCTGGAAGTTTTTCGAGGCGCAACCGCCTTCGTATCGCAAGCTGGCTTGCTGGTGGATCGAAAGCGCGAAGAAGGAAGAGACGCGGTTGAAGCGGCTGGAGAAGCTGATCGCGGTTTCGGCCGAAGGCAAGCGCATTTGAGACGGCCTCACTCTCAACCCGTTCCCGCTATCGCTGCCCCTCACCCAACCCTCTCCCCATAAATGGGGAGAGGGAGCTGCGTAGGCTGGGCTACGTAGGCTGGGCTGCGAAGCCCAGCCTCTGCGTGCGAAATACTCGAATGACGATGCGGTGGGCTGAAGCCCGCCCTGCAGCCCGTAGGAGCGATGGTCGCTTCCAACGGCCGCAGGGCCGGTAAATCGCGACGGCATTCTAGCCATCAAATGCTCGTCAGGCCGCCAGCAAGCCACGATACTTCGTCGTGTCGGCCGCGTACCCGGGGAACAGTTTCGCGGTGTCGTCCAGTTGCAGATGCCGCTGCGCGATTTCCGCCAGCACATCGCGAAAATCCGTCGTCACCGCGAGATCGCGGCCCTCGTAAAGCGCGCTGTCGCCCAACCCGGGCCAATCGCCCCGCACGCGACCGCCCTGCACGGTATTGCCGAAGGCGAGCATGACGTTGCCATGCCCATGGTCGGTGCCGCGCGAGCCGTTCTCGCGCACTGTCCTTCCGAATTCCGACATGGTGAGCAACAGCACTTCGTCGCGCGATGGACCGAGGTCGGTCAGGAAGGCCGCGATCGACTGACCGAAGTCGCGCAGGCTGTTCGCCAGTTGCCCGTTGGCGGCGCCCTGGTTGACATGCGTGTCCCAACCGCCGCTTTCGGCGAACCCGATCCGCAAGCCGACATCGGCCTTGAGCAACTGCGCCAGCTGCCGCATCGATTGCCCCAGGGACGAGTTCGGATAACGCGCGCCATGTTCCGGCGTGCGCCTGGCCGCGCCGCTGCGCTGCAGGAAATCCACCGCTTCGAAGGTTTCCTTGCCGGCGGCGCCAAGCCCGCCCTCGTCCTGCTGTCGCCATAACGCCTCGAATCCGCCTTCGATCGGGGCCGTATAGCGCCCGGCCTCGACCGCGAATCGCGCCATGTCCGTCATCGCCACCGCCGGTGCACGACCGGCCAGCGAACGCGGCATCTGCGCCGTCATCGCGACGCCGGCGAAAGGCGATGCAGACGTGCGCGCCTGCAGCAGGCGGTTGAGCCAGCCGTCGCGCGTGGACTTGATGCCCGGCGTCGCCGATTCCATGTAATCCTGCGCATCGAAATGCGAGCGCGTGTTGTCGGGCGAGCCGACCGCATGCACCAGGCCCATGCGCTGTTCGCGCCAGAACGGCAACAGCGGTGCCAGCGCCGGATGCAGGCCGAAACGCCCGTCGAGATCGAGCGCACCGCCGTCCTGGCCCGGGCGGGGAATCGCGATCGTGCGTCGTGCCGCGTAGTACGCGCTCTCCGCATGCGGCACGACCATGTTCAATCCGTCCACGGCGCCGCGTTGAAACAGGACGATCAGCACACGTTTCTCCGCACCGGCCGGCGATGCCGCGGCGGCGAGCGATTGCAGCACACCCGGCACGGCGCCGGACAGACCGAGGCCCGCGAGCGCGAGACCGCCGGATTTGAGGAAGAAGCGACGGTTCATGTCGACCTCACTGCCGCTGGAAATCGGGCGAGCCGAAGATCAGCGCCGCCACCTGGATTTGCCGCGGATCGCCGCTGGCGGCGAGCAGGCGCACGCGCTGGCCGCGCGCAAGACTGCCGAT
>CAYWHO010000211.1:0-4204 GCA_964458195.1 uncultured Arenimonas sp. | reverse complement strand
CGGCGAAGGCGATGGCCGATTCCATCGTGGTCGCGTCGAGGATCTCACCGATCAGGATCACGTCCGGCGCTTCGCGCATGGCGTTCTTGAGCGCGTTGTGGAAAGCGTGCGTATCCAGGCCGACTTCGCGCTGGTTGACGATGGATTTCTTGTGCCGGTGCAGGAACTCGATCGGATCCTCGATGGTGAGGATATGGCCGGTGCTGTTGGTGTTGCGATGGTCGATCATCGCCGCCAGGGCGGTGGACTTGCCCGAGCCGGTGGAACCGACCACGAGCACGAGCCCGCGCTGTTCCATCACGATGTCCTTCAGCACGTTCGGCAGGCGCAGCTGGTCGATGGTCGGGATCTCGCTCTTGATCGCGCGAATCACCATGCCGACTTCGCCGCGTTGCTTGAAGCAGTTGACGCGGAAACGGCCGGCGTCCTTCACGGCGATCGCCATGTTGAACTCCAGGTCGCGTTCGAATATCGGCACCTGGCCTTCGTCCATCAGCGAGTAGGCGATCTTCTTGACCATGCCGGCCGGCAGGCCGGTATTGCCGAGCGGGTACAGCTTGCCCTCGACCTTGATGTAGACCGGCGCGCCGGTCGTAAGGAACATGTCCGAGGCATTCTTCTCGGTCATCAGCTTGAGGAAGTAGCCGATATCCATGGGTGATCCCTTTCTCCTGGCCGCCGGGTTGCTTGTTGGGGCGGCAGCTGCCGACAATACCGCCAAGCGGGCTATTCGTGAATGAACTATATGGCACTAACCCGACGAAAAATCTATCTGTCGCTGGCCCTGATGGCGTTTGTCGTGACGGCGTTGGCAGCCTCGCCCCCGTCGGCCGAGATGGCGGCCGCCGAAGCCGCCATCGCGGCGGCCGAACGGGCCCAGCCGCGCGGCTCGGCCGAACAGGCGCTGGTGGAGGCGAGGGACCAGTACGCGCGCGCCCAGGCGGCGCTGGGTCGCAAGAAATACAAGGAAGCGCAGCGTTTTGCCCTGCAGGCGACCGCCGGGGCCGACCTGGCCCTGGCCCGGGCCAGGCTGGCGACCGCCCTGCAGGAGGTCGAGGAAAAATCGACCCGGAACGCCGAACTTCGCCGGCAGTTGCTGCTGCAGTCGGGGGACGCCCGATGAGCCGTCTCGCCGCTTTCCTGCTCGGCCTCGTCCTGATGTTCCAGGCGTCAGCGACGCTGGCGCAGCGTGCGCCCGATCCGGACGTGCTGCGCTTGCAGGAGCAATTGCAGGTACTGGATAGCGATCCTTCCCTGGCCGAACTCGCGGGGCTGGCGCGGCTCAAGGCCAGGCAGGCCGTGGCGAGCCTGCAGACGGCGCGGCGCAGCGACCGCGAGCACGCGCTGTTCCTGGCCAACCGCTGGGTCGAGGCCGCGGGCGCCGCGGCGCGTGCCGAACTGTTGCAGCAGCAAGCCGCCCAGCTCGATCGCGAGCGCGACCAGATCATGCTCGAAGCCAGCCGGCGCGATGCCGAGCGGGCGCGACGCGAAGCCGATGACTTGCGCCGGCAGACCCTGGCGCGCGAGGAGGAAGCCCAGCGCCTGGCCGAACAGGTGGAAGCCGAGCGCCTGGCCGGCCAGCAGAGCACCGCCGACGCGGAGGAAGAGGCGCGACAGGCACGCAAGCTCGCCGACGCGCGAGGCCGCGAGGCCGAGCTGGCGCGCAAGGAGGCCGAGCTCGCGGCGGCCGTGGGTTCCGACGCGGCACCGATCGGCGCCTTGCCGCCGATGCGCCGCAGCGGTTCGCGCAGCATCTACACCCTGGACGGCAGTTCATTCGCCAGCGGTAGCCCCACGTTGACGCCGGGCGCGCGCGCCAGCCTGCAACGCCTCGCCAAGGCGCTTCCCGCGCGCGGTGCCGTGCGCATCGTCGGCTACACCGACAGTCAGGGCGACGACGCGGCCAACCTGGCGCTGTCGCGGCAACGCGCCGATGCGGTGAAGGCCAGCCTGCAGGCGGCCGGGATCGCGGCCGCGCGCTTGAACGCCAGCGGCAAGGGCGAGGCCGATCCGGTGGCCGACAATGGCACGGCGGCCGGGCGCGCGCGCAACCGGCGCGTCGAGATCGTCGTCGAATAGGTTTATGGAACAAGGGCTTGCGTCTGTCGCTTGCCCTAAGTGCTTGAATTTTCGTTCGCGCTCCGGCCGTCTCAGGCGGCTTGGGATGCGTCGGGGAGCGAAGGAAAAACAAGGGCTTGCGAAAGCGCTTGCGACCCCCGAAAGGCGGGAGTAGCGTCGGTATTCCATGCGGCATTCGCCGCATGGCGAACCGAGCCAGGCCGATGAAAGCAGACCTCGTCCGCACGGAGACCGCCGCCTCAAAGATCGAGGCGGGTGCGTTTTCGACGGACGCCGCCCGCACCGACGACCCGACCCGTACTCAATCCACACGCCCGGCCTGTCCGGGCGTTCGTGTTTCTGAAGGAGGTCACTGATGTTTGAAGGGCAACCCCAATCCGAAGTGGACGCGTTGATCAAGAGCGATCCGGAATTCCGGCAGCTCTATCACCGCCATCGCGAACTCGACAAACAGGTGCTGGACGCCGAGCTGGGCGTATTGCCGCTCGACGACAACACGCTGGGCAAGATGAAGCGCGAAAAGCTGCACGCCAAAGACCGTCTGCTTCGGATGTTCGACGCCAGGCCGCACTGAACCAGTTCACCGCAGCGGTGGCGGCGGCCCATCCTCGTCGGGCCGCCGCCACCCGCAACCCGGGGCAGCCTCGGCGCGCGCAGGCTACAATCCCGCGTCGGCCTCTGGCCATCGCCTGCGCTCTCCATGACGGTCCATAACAGTGTCCTCGAATTGATCGGCGAGACGCCGATCGTCAAAGCTCGCCACCTCGATACGGGCGTCTGCGAGCTCTACCTCAAGCTCGAATGCATGAATCCCGGCGGCTCCATCAAGGACCGCATCGGGCTGCAGATGATCGAGGCCGCCGAAAAGGCCGGCCGCATCAAGCCAGGCGACACGCTGGTCGAAGGCACTGCTGGCAATACCGGCATCGGCCTGGCCCTCGTCGCGCAGCAGAAGGGCTACAAGCTCATCCTCGTCGTGCCGGACAAGATGAGCCGCGAAAAGATCTTCAACCTGCGCGCGATGGGCGCCGACGTGGTGTTGACGCGCTCCGATGTCGCCAAGGGCCATCCGCAGTACTACCAGGACATGGCCGAGCGCCTCGCGAGGGAAACGCCCGGCGCTTACTTCATCAACCAGTTCGGCAACCCGGACAATCCGGCAGCGCACGAACAGGGCACCGGCCCGGAAATCTGGCGACAGATGGACGGCGACATGGACGCCATCGTCTTCGGTTGCGGCAGTTCCGGCACGATGACCGGCCTGTCGCGTTATTTCGCCCGCACTGCGCCGAAGGTCGAACTGATCCTCGCCGATCCGGTCGGTTCCATCCTCGAGGAATACATCAACCGCGGCACGCTGAGCGAAAAATCGGCGAGCTGGCTGGTCGAGGGTATCGGCGAGGATTTCCTGCCGCCGATTTCCGACTTCACGCGGGTGAAGAAGGCCTACGCGATCACCGACAAGGAGAGTTTCCTCGCCGGCCGCGAACTGCTGATGAAGGAAGGCGTACTCGGCGGTTCGTCCACCGGCACCTTGCTGGCCGCTGCATTGAAGTACTGCCGCGAACAGACCGAGCCGAAGAAGGTGGTCGTCTTCGTCTGCGACACCGGCAACAAGTACCTGTCGAAGATGTTCAACGACTACTGGATGCTCGACCAGGGCTTCCTCGACCGCCCGGTGTACAACGACCTGCGCGACCTGATCCTGCGGCCGTATGCGCAACGCGACACCGTGGTGGTCGGCCCGAACGATACCCTGACCGTCGCCTACCAGCGCATGAAGATGTACGACGTCTCGCAGCTCCCGGTGATGGACGGCGATCGCATCGTCGGCATCGTCGACGAGAGCGACGTGCTGCTGCACGTCTACGGCGAGGAGAAGCGTTTCCTCGATCCGGTCTCGACCGCGATGGTCAGCAAGCTCGACCAGCTCGACGTCACCGCGTCGATGGAGTCGCTGCTGCCGGTGTTCGACCGCGGTCACGTCGCCATCGTGATGGACGGGGCGAAGTTCCTCGGTCTGATCACCCGCATTGACCTTTTGAATTATTTGCGTCGACGCGCCCAATAAATACTCCCTCTCCCTTTGGGAGAGGGCTGGGGTGAGGGTTCGTCCCCGCCCCGA
>CAYWHO010000210.1:0-4224 GCA_964458195.1 uncultured Arenimonas sp. | reverse complement strand
CGCCGTGCGCCGCGTAGTTGACCGTGCCGAACTGCTGCGCCCACCAGCCGGTCAGCGCCTGCGACTGGTCGCGGCCGGTGAAGAAGGCGAGGCGGTCGGGGTCGCGTTCGCGCGCCTCGCCCAGCCATTGCGCGGCCAGCGACAGCGCCTCGTCCCATTCGATTTCGCGGAACTGGTTGCTGCCGCGCTCGCCCGTGCGCAGCATCGGCTTGCGCAGGCGCGCCGGCGAATAGTGCTGCATGATGCCGGCCGAGCCTTTCGCGCAAAGCACGCCGCGGTTGACCGGGTGGTCCGGATTGCCCTCGATGTAGCGGATCTGGCCGTCGCGCAGGTGCACGTTGATGCCGCAACGGCAGGCGCACATGTAGCAGGTGGTCTGCTTGACCTCGGTGCCGACGGGTTTGTGCAGATCGAGCGCGGGTTCGGCCATCCGCCTATTCTGCCTGCCCGGCATCCTTCCGGCGAGCCGCGCGGGCCTACTTCGGCGGATCGATCCGGATCGCGGCGCTGTTGATGTCGCTGTAGCGCACCCGCACGCTGGCGACCTTGCCCTTGCCGGTTTCGATCTGCAGCGGCAGGCCGGATTTCAGCGAGATCCATATGGCGCTGGTCGAAGCCTGCGGGCCGCTGGTCGTGTAGCGGTATTTGTGCGCCGGTTCGCCGGCGCCGGCGTCGAGGCCGAGATCCTCGACCACCATGCCCTTGGCCAACTGATCGAGCACGGCCTGGTTGCGGTACTGGCCGATGATCTGCTCGATCGGCATCGGCACTTTCATGTATTTGCCGTTGAGGTTCAGGTACATCGCCTGGCCGACGATGACGCTGGGGTTGCCGGCGGCCGGCGTGACGCGGTAACGGTCGGGCGCGACGAATTCGACCTGGCTCACGGGCTTGTTCTTGCCCAGGTCGACGAGGGTCGCCTTGAACGACTTCAGGGCGAGGAACTTGCCGAAGGCGGCCTGCAGGTCCTCGCGCGGGCCGGCGACGCCGGGCAGGGCGAAACCGGCGAGCAGGGCGGCCAGGAACAGGACGGGCGCGGAAAACGTTCGACGATTCATGCGTGGACGCTTGGAAGGCAGGGGGCGGGATGCCATCCTAATCCGCCCCGGCCTCCCCGCGAAATACGTATGGACCGTTACGAACGCACCCTCGCCCTGCATCGCATCCTGAAGTCCGCGCGCTATCCCGTGTCGCTGCAGCGGCTGATGGACGAGCTCGGCTGTTCGCGCGCCACGCTCTATCGCGATATCGCCTTCCTGCGCGATGCGCTCGGCGCGCCGGTGGAAAGCGAAGGCGAGGGCGGCTTCCGTTACAACGAAAAAGACGCCGAGCGTTTCGAATTGCCGGGGCTGTGGCTCAATTCCGACGAGCTGCACGCGCTGCTGGCCACGCACCAGCTGCTCGATCGCACCGGTTCGGGCGTGCTGTCCTCGGCCCTGGCGCCGCTGCGCGGCCGCATCGAATCGCTGCTGGCGCAGCAGGCCGGCGGCAAGCGCTGGCCGGTCGAGCGCGTGCGCGTGATCGGCAGTTACGTGCGCCAGCGCGACGAAATCGCCTTCCGCGTGGTCGCCAGCGCCGTGCTCGAACGCAAGCGCCTGGCGTTCGACTATCTCGCGCGCTCGACCAACGAGCGCACGCATCGCCTGGTGTCGCCGCAGCGCCTGACCCATTACCGCGACAACTGGTACCTCGACGCCTGGGACCACGACCGCGAAGCCCTGCGCAGCTTTTCCGTCGATCGCATCCAGCATGCGCGCGTGCAGGACGAAGCCGCGCGCGACCTGCCCGATGCCGAACTCGACCAGCACCTGGCCTCGAGCTACGGCATCTTCTCCGGCGCACCGAAGGCGAACGCGACCATCCTGTTCTCGGCCAAGGCCGCGCGCTGGGTCGCCGACGAGCACTGGCATTCGAAGCAGGAGGGGCGTTTCCTGCCCGACGGCCGCTACCAGCTGAAGATTCCCTACAGCAACGCCAAGGAATTGCTGATGGACGTGCTGCGCTACGGCGCCGACGCCGAGATCGTCGAGCCGGAGAGCCTGCGCCAGCAGGCGCGCACCCTGCTGCAACTGGCCCTGTCCGCCTACGAGCGCTGAACCCGGCCCGCGCGTTCTCAGCTCCTGAGAAGGGCCTGCGGCAGCTTTCCTCCACCCCAACGGAGGAAACCGCCATGTCGAAGTTCGCCGCCGCCAACACCCGCCCCGACCTGCGTCTTTCGCGCCTGCTTTGGCAGGCCGCCGCCCTGGCGACCCTGCCCTGGTTCCTTGCGCCGACGCTGTACGGCGCCTCGCCGTGGCTGGGCAAGGGCGCACTCTGGCTGGTCCTGGTGCCGGCGATCTCGCTGCTGGTCCTGTACCGCCACTGGCTGCGCGCGGCTTTTTCCGCGGCCCTTGAGCCGACGATCGCGCGCAGGCGCCGCCTCGGCCGCCGCGGCCAGGCGCGCCGCGCTTCGCAGCGCCCGCGACATCGCAGCCTGTCGCCGCGCGCGGCCTGAGCGCGTCGCGCATGACCTCCTTCCGTGGGAAGGGGGCCGGGCGGCATGGTAGTTTCCCCGTTCCCTTTCTGGAGACGGTCCATGCCCCGCCCGATGATCGCCTGGTTGGCCGGCGCGCTGTTCGCCTCCGCCGCCGGAGCGCAAAGCGTGAACGAAGATCCCCATTTGTGGCTGGAAGACGTGGCCGGCGACAAGGCGCTGGAATGGGTGCGGGCGCAGAACGCCGATTCGCAGAAAGCGCTCACGTCCGACCCGGGCTTCGCGACGCTGCGCGACGATATTCGCGCCATCCTCGATTCGGACGAACGCATTCCCGAAGTCGAGAAGATGGGCGAGTACTTCTACAATTTCTGGAAGGACAAGGCGCATCCGGCCGGCCTCTGGCGTCGCACGACGCTGGCCGAATACCGCAAGGCCGAGCCGGCCTGGGAAGTGCTGATCGATCTCGATGCGCTGAACGCGGCCGAGAAGGAAAACTGGGTCTGGCACGGCGCCGACTGCCTGCAACCCACGTATGAGCGATGCCTGATCTCGCTGTCGCGCGGCGGTGCCGATGCCGACGTGACGCGCGAGTTCCACCTCGTCAAGCGCGAATGGATCGCCGACGGTTTCTTCCGTCCCGAGGCCAAGGGCTCGCTGTCCTGGCGCGATGCCGATCATGTCTATGTCTCCACCGATTTCGGCGCCGGTTCGATGACCGAATCGGGATATGCGCGCATCGTCAAACTGTGGACGCGCGGAACCCCGATGGCGCAGGCGCAGACGCTGTTCGAGGCCGATGCCAAGGATCTCGGCGTCTGGGCCTATCGCGATCATTCGCCCGGTTTCGAGCGCGATTTCATTTGGCGCGCCTTCGCCTTCTACAACAACGAGCTCTACCTGATCGCCAAGGACGGCAAGCAGACGCGGCTCGATCTGCCCAACAGCGCCGACAAGTCGGTGCATCGCGAATGGCTGACGCTGCAGCTGCGCGAGCCGTTCAGCGCAGGCGGAAAGACTTACCCCGAAGGCAGCCTGCTGGCGACGCGCTTCGAGGATTTCCTGCAGGGCAAGCGTCAGTGGACCGTGCTGTTCGAACCCACGCCGACAATCTCGCTGGCGGCGGCGAGCTGGACGCGCGACTACCTCATGCTGAGCCTGCTCGAAGACGTGAAGAGCCGGATCGAAGTGCTGTATCCGGTGTCGGCCGACGAATGGCATCGCTCCGGCCTGCCCGGCACGGAAGACATCGCCGACCTGACCGTGCAGCCGGTCGATCCCGATACCTCGAACGAATATTTCCTGACTTCCACCAGTTTCCTGACGCCGACCTCGCTGTCGCTGGGCGAAGCCGGACTGCGCGAGCCGGAATTGCTCAAGCAATTGCCGGCCTTCTTCGACGGCGGCCCGTACGCGGTGACGCAGCATTTCGCCACCAGCAAGGACGGCACCAAGGTGCCGTATTTCCAGGTCGCGCGGAAAGACATGGTGGCGAATGGCGCGAACCCGACGCTGCTCTATGGTTACGGCGGTTTCGAGGTGTCGGAAACGCCGGCCTACAAGGGCAGCATCGGCCGCGCCTGGCTGGGCGAGGGCGGCGTTTACGTGCTGGCCAATATCCGCGGCGGCGGCGAGTACGGCCCGCGCTGGCACCAGGCCGCGCTGCGCGAAAACCGCAACAAGAGCTACGAAGACTTTGCCGCCGTCGCGCAGGACCTCATCGCGCGCAAGATCACGTCGCCCAAGCACCT
>CAYWHO010000209.1:0-4226 GCA_964458195.1 uncultured Arenimonas sp. | reverse complement strand
TCTGCGTCACGGCTACGGTCTGGGTGCACATCATGATCGGTGCCAGCAGCATGGAGAAGACAGTCTCGATCAGGACAGCCGCGACGGCCCGCACGGCGCCGCCATGCTCGCGGGCTGCGACGGCCCGCTTCAGCTCGAGGGCAAGCCCCAGAACCTTCGGCAGCAGCACCACGAGCATTGTGGCCAGGAAAAGCCGAAGCGCCGCGCCCTGATCGATGATCGGCCAGATCGGGAACAGAGTCTTGCTGTCCTCGAAGTAGCTCGGGATCATCTGCTGGCCCTGTAGGGCAAGCACGACACCGACGGCAAGCGAGCCGGCCCAGACCGAAGACACGACGTAGGACATGGCGCCCATGGCCAAGTGAATACGGCCCATCGCCGTCAGCCCGCGGGCGCCGACGATCGAAAGATGCTGCAGATTGCCCTGCGCCCAGCGCCGGTCGCGGACCACGAGATCCATGAGGTTGGGCGGCAGGCCTTCGTACGACCCGTCGAGGGTGGGACGTACCCGAGACGAGCACCGGTTCCCGGAACTTGCCGCCGAGGTCGAACAGACCGCCGAAGCCGCCGATGCCCCCGCCGAGCACTTCGGGGCGCAAGGTGCGCCGGATCGCCGGCTTGATGCGTTCGACGACCTCGTTGCCGGCATCGATGTCGACGCCCGCGTCGCGGTAGGTGAGGGGGGTGCTGGTACTCATCGCGGCCCGGCGTGTGCGGAAACCGCCATTCTACCAGCCTGCCCCGAGCCGCCCGCAGCCTGGTCGTACCGGTTGGACGCGTCGGCCCGCTTTGCGGCAACATGCCTGCAGCGACCGCCAGACCCCGCGTGCCCATGCGCCCCCCTTATCGCCTGTTGTTCCCCGCCGTCCTTGCCTGCCAGGCGTTTTCCTCCCTCGCGTTCGCGCAGGCGGGCGCGACGTCGGCCAAGCCCGCGCAGACGAGCGCGGCCGATGGCGATCCGGCGCCGGCGCCCAAGATCCGTCCCATGCGCGACCCGGCCTTGTACAAGGCCGAAGTCACCCTGACCTCCCAGGGCGAGAGCGAACGCGAAGGCGCCACCGCCCGCGCCCTGATGGCGGTCATCGTCAAGCTCACCGGCAATCCGCAAGCGCCCGGCAATCCGGTGATCCGGCGCGCGCTGTCCACGGCGAGCAGCCTGGTGGACGAATCGGACACGGCTACGTCCTCGGACAGCGAGGGCAATACCGCCGTCGGTGGCGTACCCGTGTACAAGACGACGATGACGGTCAGTTTCGATCCGGCCTCGATCGACGCGCTGATCGCCGGCGCCGGACTCAAGTACTGGACCGGCATTCGTCCCAAGCCGATCCTCTGGCTGGCCATCGACGATGGCCGTGGCCCGCGCCTGGTGACCGGCAGCGATCTGAACGTGGTGCGCCCGCTGGCCAATCGCGGCCTGGATCGCGGCCTGCGCTTCGGCCTGCCCAGCGGTACGCCGACCGAACTCGCCGCGGTGAATTCGATCTGGAACCTCGACAGCGCCGCTTTGATGCCGCTGACTTCGCGTTACGGCAACGACACGCAGCTCGTGGGCAAGATGTACCGATCGAAGAGCGGCTGGTCGGCCTGGTGGGTGCTGAGCCAGGGCGGCGTCGAACTCTCGCGCTGGCCGGTGACCAATGCCGATCCGAAATACGTGATCTCTTCCGGCGCCGATCCGGCCGCCGACGCATTGGCCAAGCGCGATTCGGTCTATCTCGACATCGGTCCGGCCGGCAATTATCTGGTCGAGATCAGCGGAGTCGACAGCTCGGCCGATTTCCTCCGCCTCATGTCCTATCTGCAGACGCTGGCGATCGTGCGCAAGATCGGCGTCGTGCAGGCGGATGCCGATTCGTTGCGCCTGTCGCTGGAATTGAGCACGGGACTGAAGGGGCTGCGTCTGCTCGCCGATTCGGGCACGGTGCTGCAGTCGATCGCCGCGCCCGCGCCCGTCAGCGGCGCGCCGGCCACGGAGAGCGTGGCCCGTTTCGGCTTGCGATGAAGCTGGCCTGGCTACCGAATGCCATCACCGTCGCCCGGATGGTGATGGCCTTGCCCCTGTTCTGGTGGCTGACGCAGGGGCGTTTCGAACCTGCCTTCTGGCTGGCCCTGGTCGCCGGCGCCAGCGATGCGGTCGACGGTGCGTTGGCGAAACGATTCGGCTGGCGCTCGCGCACCGGCGCCCTGCTCGATCCGTTGGCCGACAAGCTGTTGCTCTGCGTCGGATTCCTCGGATTATGGTTGGGCGGGGCGATGCCCGGCTGGCTAGTGGCGTTGGTGTTCGCTCGCGACCTGATCATCCTTTCCGGTTCGTTGACCTGGTGGCAGAAAATCGGACCGTTCGAACCGGAACCGAGCCTGCTGGGCAAGTTCACCACGCTCGTGCAGATCCTGCTGGTGTTGGCCGTGCTGTTGCAGGTCAACGGCTGGTGGCCGCTGCCGGCCCAGGCTTGGCCGATACTGGCGGCGGTGGTTGCCTTGGCCACCTTGGTCAGTGGTCTCGACTACGTGATTCGTTATGGCGTTCGCGCCGCCCGTGAACTGAGGAAGAAGACATGAGCGACGAGACGACGATCTTCCGCGACCAGCGTCGTTGGCAATGGCTGTTGCTCGCCGTGTTGGCCGGCGGCCTGATCTGGCTGCTCGGGCCGATCCTGACGCCGTTCGTGATCTCGGCCTTGCTCGCCTGGCTGGGCGATCCGCTGGTGGCCAGGCTCGAACGCGCCGGTCGTTCGCGCGGAGTGGCGGTCGGCCTGGTCTTCCTGTTCATGATCCTGATGCTGGTGTTGGCCCTGCTGATCCTGGTGCCGCTGCTGTCGAGCCAGATCGAAAAACTGATCGACTGGTTGCCGCAACTGGCCGGTTGGATCAGTTTCACCGCCATTCCGTGGCTCGAATCCAAACTCGGCGTGAAGCTCGCCGGTTATGTCGATCCCGATTACCTCGTCGGTTTGCTGAAGGCGCATTGGCAACAGGCCGGCGGTATCGCCGCGACGGTGCTCGGCGGCCTGTCGAAGTCAGGCCTGGCGATCCTCGGCTGGGTAGCCAATATCGTGCTGATCCCGGTGCTGACGTTCTATTTCCTGCGCGACTGGCGCACGATGCTGGCGCAACTGCGCGCGCTGCTGCCGCGCCCGGTGGAACCGGTGGTGATGCAACTGGCGCGCGAGTCCGACGACGTGCTCGGCGGATTCCTGCGCGGCCAGTTGAGCGTGATGGTGAGTCTCGGCGCGATCTACGGTTTCGGCCTGTGGATGGTCGGCCTGGACCTCGGTCTGTTGATCGGTTTCATCGCCGGACTGGTGAGTTTCGTGCCGTATCTGGGCGCGATGGTCGGCATCAGCGCGGCGGTGATCGCCACGCTGGTGCAGCATGGCGACCTGATGCACCTCGCCCTGGTGCTCGGCATCTTCATGCTCGGCCAGACCGTCGAAAGCTTCGTGCTGACGCCGTGGCTGGTGGGCGACCGTATCGGCCTGCATCCGGTGGCGGTGATCTTCTCGATCATGGCCGGCGGCCAGTTGTTCGGCTTCCTCGGCGTGTTGCTGGCGTTGCCGGTGGCCGCGGTGGCGATGGTGGGGCTGCGCTATGCCTATCGGCATTACACCGAGAGCCATCTTTACGGCGCCGAAGACGTTCCCGACGCAACCGTGCCGCCGACCGAAACCGATCCGGCGCAACGCGAGCTCCTGCCGGATGCCGTGCCGCCCGCGCGACCCGACGTGTGACTCCGCAACTTCCGCTCGCGCTGCGTTTCCCGCCCGATCAACGCCTGGACGCTTTCGTCGGCCAGGCGGAGGTTCGCGCGCTGGTCGAACAGGTCGCGCGCGGAGAACGCCAGGACTGGCTCTTCCTGGCCGGTGCCGCCGGCAGCGGCAAGACGCATCTGCTGCTGGCGGCCTGCGCCGAAGCGCAGCAGCGCGGAGCTGCGGCGACCTACCTTCCGCTGGCGACCCTGTCGGGCCGACTGGGCGATGCCCTCGTTGGCGCGGAACGTTTCGCCCTGGTCTGCCTCGACGGCGTGGAAGCGATCGCCGGACATCGCGGCGACGAAGAAGCGCTGTTCCATTTTCACAATCGCGCGCGCGCCGAATCTTGCCGCGCGATCTATGCGGCGCAGGCGATGCCGTCCGCCCTGCCGCTGAGCCTGCCCGATCTTCGCTCGCGGCTGGAGCAATGCACGCGTCTTTCGCTGGACGCGCTCGACGAAGCCGGACGCCGCC
>CAYWHO010000208.1:0-4272 GCA_964458195.1 uncultured Arenimonas sp. | reverse complement strand
TCCTTCCGCTGCTGATCGCCGCGCTCGCGCTGGGCGCCGGCGCCGTGCAGGCCAAACGCATCAACTACGCCGACTACGCCGGCGAGCCGGTGAAACAGTTCCGCTACACCCAGCTCTACAACTGGCAACGCAGCGACAACCGCTCGATGGTGTTGTGGACCAAGCCCAGCGAGGCCTACCTGCTGACCTTCGTCAACGATTGCAGCGCCATGACCGGTCGCGTTTCGATCCAGGTCGGCGGCGTGGCCAACATCGGCGGCGTCGTGCGCGCCGGCAGCGACGTGGTCGTCGCGGGGCAGACGCATTGCCGCATCGCCGAGATCCGCCCGATCGATCTCGTGCGCCTGAAGAAGGCCTGAGCCTCAGGCCTTGCCGCCCAGCTGCGCGAGGAAGGCCTCTTCCTCGCGCAGTTTCTTCATCGCATAGCGATAGCCGAGTTCGATCGCGCGATCGAACTCGCGCCATTCCAGCAGATCGATGCCCGGCAGTTCGGGCTTGAGCAACAGCCGCGTCTGCTTGCGCCGGCGTTGCACCGTCGCCGCCGAATTCACCATGCCGGCGCGCAGCAGGATCTGCGCGATGCTCGGCCGCCGCCGCCGCACGAATTCCGGCAGCAGCCGCCACCACGGCGGCAGTTCGGTTTCGTCCAGCGTCGTCTCCAGCCGGTAGTTGCCACCGACATCGACCGCGATGATGTCGCCGGCCAGGCGACGGCGCATTTCCGCCACCGGCAGGTTGTCGATCACGCCGCCATCGACCAGCACGCGACCGTTCTCCAGTACCGGCGGCAACACGCCGGGAATCGCGCAGGACGCGCGCAGGCCGCGCCACAGCGGACCGCGTTCGTGCGCGGCGAGCACGCCGGCGGTCAGGTCGCTGGAGACGCAGAAGAACGGCAGGGACAGGTCTTCGATGTCGCGTTCGCCGTAGGCATGGCGCAACAGCTGCGAGACCTTGCGGCCGCGACGCAGCGACACCAGGGGCAGGGTCCAGTCGGCCAGCGGATTGGTGCCGACGAAACAGCCGCGAATGACATCCACCCAATGTTCCTGCGGCCAGTCGGCCGCGACGCCGGCGCCGAGCACGGCGCCGATGCTGGCGCCGCCGACGTAATCGATCGGTACGCCGCATTCGCGCAGGGCCTGCACGATGCCCAGATGGGCGAAGCCGCGCGCACCGCCGCCCGACAGCACCAGGCCGATTGCCCGACCGGTGAGGCGCCTGGCCAGGCGCGCCATGTCCTGCTGCCCACGGATATGGTGCAGCCCGGCGAGTTGCGGATAGAGCGCGCGCCAGGCGATCGTGCCGCCGTCGGCCGGTTCGCCGCGTTGCTGCAGCAGCAGGTGTTGCGGCACGTGCGGCGTCGGCGAAGGCAGGGTTTCGCGCAGGCGGGCATCGGGCGCACGCGCACCGTCGGCCAGCAGCAACACGCAGTCGCTCTGGCGCAGGCAGCGCTGTTGCCAGTCGAGATCGCTGTTGCCGACGTACACCAGATGTTCCGACCGCGTTTCGCGCGCGTTGAACCAGCCCGGATCGCGGCCGCGCGCCTGCTCCTCGGTCACCAGCGCGCGCAGCGGATCGGCGCCGAGCGCGCGGGCGAATTCGAGCGCGAACGCGGGCAGGTCCAGCCCATCCTGGGTCGGCAACAGGGCGAAACAATGCGGCGTCGCCGGGGCGCCGGCCTGCATGCCGCTGCGGCGCAGGGCGACGCGCGCCATCTTCAGCATCGCCGCCGGATGCATGGCCACGAGTTTTTCGAACGCCGGCCGCGGCAGGCGCAGCAGCTCGCTGTCGCGCAGTGCGAAGACGCTGGCGTTGCGCGGCTGGTTCGTCATCAGGCCGACTTCGCCCACGCATTCGCCGGGCGCGACCGTGCCGAGGTTGCGGTCGCTGCCGTCCTCGCCGCGACGGATCGCCGCCAGCCGGCCGTACAACAGCAGGTACAGCGCGTCGGAAGGTTCGCCCTGGGTCATCAGGGTTTCGCCGCCGGGCAGCAGCAGCCACTGCATCGCGTCGGCGAGATCGGCCAGGCTGCCGGCGTCGAGACCGGCGAACAGCGGCAGCGCCGCCAGCCGGCTCAGCAACGCGCGACGCGCCGATTCCGATTCGCTCTGCATGTCCGCCCCCTGGGCGACGGGCGGCGAAAACGCGACCCGATCAAAGGAATACTACGCCTGCGCGGCGTCGTTCGCGCTCAGCGAAAGAAGCTCCGGAACGCCGCCGCGGTGCGGTCGATGCCGGCGTCGTCGATATCCAGGTGCGTGACCATGCGGATCTGCGGCAGGTAGCCGATCGACATGCGCACGCCGGCTTCCTGCATATGCGTCTTGAACGCGGCCAGCCGGTCCACCGGCACTTCGATGAAGACCATGTTCGTGTGCTGGCCGGCGACGACGAGGCCGGGCAGCCCCTGCAGTCGCGCCGCCAGCGTCGCGGCGCGGGCATGGTCGTCGGCCAGGCGCGCGACGTGATGGTCGAGCGCATGCATGCAGGCCGCCGCCAAGATTCCGGCCTGGCGCCAGCCGCCGCCGGTCACCTTGCGCCAGCGCCGCGCCTGTTCGATCAGCGCGTGCGACCCGACGAGCACCGAACCCACCGGCGCGCCCAGGCCCTTGGACAGGCAGACCGAAACGCTGTCGAAATGCCCTGCGATCTCGCGCGCCGACACGCCGCTGGCGATCGCGGCATTGAACAATCGCGCGCCGTCCAGGTGCAGGGCGAGACCGCGTTGATCGACGAAGCGCCGCGCCGCGGCCAGGTAATCCATCGGCAGCGCGCGCCCGTGCCAGGTGTTTTCCAGGCAGAGAAGACGCGTGCGGGCGAAATGCGGATCGACCGGCTTGACCATCGCCGCGACCGCTTCGAGCGGCAGTGTGCCGTCGGCAGCGTGCGGGATGGGTTGCGGCTGGATCGAGCCCAGCACGGCCGCGCCGCCGCCTTCGAACTTGTAGGTATGCGCTTCCATGCCGACGAGATATTCGTCGCCGCGCTGGCAATGCGACATCAATGCGAGCAGGTTCGACTGCGTGCCGCTGGGCACGAACAGGCCCGCTTCGAAACCGAGGTCCGCCGCCAACCGCGCTTGCAGGGCGTTGACCGTCGGGTCTTCGCCGTACACGTCGTCGCCGACCTCGGCGCGCATCATCGCTTCGCGCATCGCCGCCGTCGGCCGCGTGACGGTGTCGCTGCGCAGGTCTATGCAATCCATGCCGGGCGTCCTTGCGTCGCGTTCAGAGCATGCGCTTGAGGGTGTCGTCGCGGCGCACGAAATGGTGATACAGGGCCGCGACGATGTGCAGGCCGATCACCCAGTAGAAAATCTCGCCGATCTCCCCGTGCAGATCCTCCAGCTCGTGCGCCAAGGCTTCGTTCTCGCCGAGCAGCGGCGGCACGACGATCTGGGTGAACGGGATCACGATGTCCTTGCCGTCGGTCCAGGCGGTCGCCAAGCCGAGCAAGGGCATGACGATGAAGAAGGCATACAGGGCCAGGTGCAGGATGGCCGCCGGAATCGCCTGCCAGCGCGGCAGCGCCGGCGTCACCGGCGGCGTTCCGCCGCGCAGACGCGCCGCCAGTCGCCAGAACACCAGGGCGAAGACGCCCAGTCCGAGCCAGAAATGCGACTGCATCATCGCGAAGCGGCCATCGCTGCCGCGCGGAAACAGGCCCCGCTGTTCGATCGCGAGATAGACCAGCAGGATCAGCACGGCCATCAGCCAGTGCAGGCGGCGGACCGTGGGGACATAGCGTTTGGCGTCGGTGGACATGGATCTCTCCGGGGGCTGGATGGCTCCGATTCTGCCCCAAGGGTCGCCGGAGGGCTTGACGGAGGTCAATCCCGGCGCGCGAACGGTTAGCATGGGCGGGATGAAAATCGCCAGCTGGAACGTCAATTCGCTCAACGTCCGCCTGCCCCACCTGGAGGAATGGCTGCGTGTCGCGCAGCCCGACGTCGTCGGCCTGCAGGAAACCAAGCTCGAGGATGCGCGTTTTCCCGATTCGGCCCTGGTCGGCCTCGGCTATCGCTCGGTGTTCGCCGGGCAGAAGACCTACAACGGCGTCGCCATCCTCAGCCGCGAACCGGCGCGCGACGTGCAGGCAGGCATTCCCGGCTTCGACGACGAACAGAAGCGCGCCATCGCCGCGACGGTCGGCGACGTGCGCATCGTCAATCTCTACGTGGTCAACGGCCAGGACGTCGGTACCGAGAAATACGACTACAAGCTGCGCTGGCTCGACGCCGTGCACGGCTGGCTGGCCGACGAGGTCAAG
>CAYWHO010000207.1:0-4287 GCA_964458195.1 uncultured Arenimonas sp. | reverse complement strand
GAAACGTTCGGTCGAGCCCGGCAGTTCCAGCGCGGCAAGCCAGCGATACGGCATCAGCTGCGAGCCGAACGTGCTGAACCAGGCCGCTTCGCGCGCGCTGTCCGACCAGCCCTGCGGCGTGGAGACGAGGCGCTTCTCGGCCGGCGCGGCCGGTTTGGTCGCCGGCTTGGCCGCCGGTTCGGGCGCAGGGCGCCCGCAGGCGGCGAGCAACATCAGCGGCAGCAATGCCGCCCCCCAGTTCGACCGGATCGTCTTCATCGCTTTCCCCTTCGCGTGCGCCGACAATTTCATACCCGGCGGGCTTGTGGCAAGCTGCGCCGTGCATGCGATCACACGGAAAGCGCCTCCGGGCGCCGGCGCCGTGCAGATCATTCCGCAACGCAGGGGAAAGGGCGGCCGGTGAGGACATCGTTGCTTCGTTGCTGCGCCCCGATCGTCATGCTGCTCGCGCTGCTGTTCGCCGCAGGCGCGCAGGCGGCCGCGCCGGCCCTGCCCATCGACGAGAACTTCGCCCAGGCCGACCTCGCGGGCGTCATCGCCTTGTACGAAGACACGAGCGGCCAGCAGGACTTCGCCGTCGCGCGCGAGCAGAGCTTCATGCCGGCGAGCCAACGCGGCACCAACTTCGGCTTCAGCCGCTCGGCCTGGTGGGTGCGCGTGCAGTTGGCGAACCAGGGCGATCGCGATCGCGAAGTGCTGCTGCGCCAGGACTATCCGCTGATCGATCATCTCGATGTCTGGACGCAGGACGCCAACGGACGCTGGCAGGTGGTGCGCACCGGCGACCTGCGCCCGTTCTCGACCCGGCCCATCGCGCATCGCGACTTCGTCTTCCCGGTGCGCCTGGCCAAGGGCGAGGTGCGCACGGTCTATCTGCGCTACCAGACCTCGGGCGCGCTCAACATCGGCCTGAGTCTGGCCAGCCCGCACCAGTTGATCGAGAACATCAGCCTGGAACAACTCGCCTACGGCGCCTATTTCGGCGGCTTCGGCGTGCTGTTCTTCTACAACCTCTTCATCTTCCTGACGGTGCGCGACCGCGCCTTCTTCTATTACCTGCTCTACGCGCTGAGCTACGGCCTGTATTTCGGCGTGCACAACGGCCTGAGCTTCCAGTTCCTCTGGCCCGACAGTCCCATCTGGGGCAACCAGGCCCTGCTGGTATTGCTGGCGTTCTCGCTGATCTTCGGCACGATGTTCGCGCGCCACTTCCTCAATTCGATGCGGCATTCGCCGCGCCTGGACCGCCTCGCGCTCGGCGTGCAATGGCTGTCGCTGGCGGGCCTGTTCGCCTCGTTCTTCCTGCCCTACAGCAGCCTGATCCAGCCGATGGCCTACCTGACCATCGTCTGCGTCGCGGTGATCGTCGCGCTCGGCGGCGTCGGCCTGGCGCAGCGTTATCGCCCGGCCGGCATCTTCATGCTGGCCTGGGCCGCGCTCCTGGCCAGCGTGCTGATCTACATGGTCAAGACCTTCGGCCTGCTGCCGCACAACGCCTTCACCCAGAACGCCTTCCAGGCCGGTGCGTTGCTCGAGATGGTGCTGCTGTCGCTGGCCCTGGCCGCGCGCGTGAACGAACTGCAGCGGCAGACGCTGACCGATGCGCTGACCTCGCTGTCGAACCGCCGCTATTTCGACCGGCAACTGGAATTGTCGTTCGCGCATTCGCGCGAAGCCGGCGTGGCCCTGCTGATCCTCGACATCGACCACTTCAAGCGCATCAACGACCGCCACGGCCATGCCAAGGGCGACGAGATCCTCGTGGCGATGGGTCAGCTGCTGCGCGCCGAAGCGCCGGCCGGTTCGATCGTCTGCCGTTACGGCGGCGAGGAATTCGCCATCATCGTCGCCACCAGCGACGGCGCCCATGCCGTGTCGGTGGCGGAACATATCCGCGGCGCCGTGCAGACGCGTTTCGCCAACGAACTGGAAGTGACGGTATCCATCGGCGTCGCCAGCACGGCCCGGCACAGCTTCAGCAGCGAGATGGAATTCTTCAAGGCCGCCGACGACGCGCTCTATCGCGCCAAGCAGAACGGCCGCAACCGCGTCGAAGTCGCGACGGCCTGAGCCGTCGCGAGTTTCGGTTTTCGCGCCTCAGCGCATTTCCAGTTCGCCGCGCGAACCGCCGCGCTGCAATACCAGCGCCAGGCGCGCCGGCTTGGCGCCGAGCTGGGCGCGGAAATCGTTGAGATCCGAGACCTGCCGGCGGTTGATCGCCAGCACCAGGTCGCCGTTGTCGAGATCGTTGCGCGCCGCGCGGCTGTTCGCCGCCAGTTTGCTGACCACGACGCCGCGCAGCCCCTGCTGGCGATAACGCTCGGGCAGGTCGGAGAAGGTCGCGCCGGCCAGGCGCGGATCGAGCGTGCCGCCATCGACTTCCTTCGCCAGCGCCTTCAGCGTGGCATTGAGCACCAGCGGCTTGCCGTCGCGCACCACGCCCAGATGCACGGGCTGGCCGACCGGCAGCAGGCCTTCGATGTTGTGCAGTTCCTGCGCGCTGGTCACGCGCTGGCTGTTCACCGACACGACCAGGTCGCCGGGCTTGAGTCCGGCCGCTTCGGCCGGCGAGCCGCGGTACACGCGCGCCACCAGGGCGCCGCGCGCGGTGCCGAGTTCGAACTGCTTGGCCAGATCCGGCGTCACGTCGCGCGAATCCAGGCCGAGCGAACCGCGGCGCACTTCGCCGTAGGCCATCAGCTGGCGCATCACTTCGCGGGCGAGGTTGGTGGGAATGGCGAAACCCAGGCCGATGTTGCCGGCATTGCTGCCGCGCGGATTGAAGCTGGCGGCATTGATGCCGACCAGTTCGCCGCGCAGGTTCACCAGCGCGCCGCCGGAGTTGCCCGGATTGATCGAGGCATCGGTCTGGATGAAGTTCTGGTAGCCCAGGCCGGTCAGGCCGCTGCGGCCCACCGCAGAGACGATGCCGCTGGTGACCGTCTGTCCCAGGCCGAAAGGATTGCCCACGGCCACGACGTAATCGCCCACGCGCAGCTGCTGCGAATCGGCCAGAGGCAGCGAGTTCAGGCCGGTGGCGTTGATGCGGATCACCGCGACGTCGGTATCGGCGTCGGCGCCGACCGGTTGCGCTTCGAACGTGCGGCCGTCGCTGAGCGTCACCGAGACCGCATCGGCGCCTTCGACCACGTGGCTGTTGGTGAGGATCAGGCCGCGCGTGGCATCGACGATGACGCCCGAGCCCAGCGATTGCTGCACGCGTTCCTGCGGGAAGCGGCCGCCGCCGAAGAATTCGGCGATCGGGTTGTTCACCCGCACCACCTGCTTCGTATAGATGTTGACCACGGCCGGCGTGACCTTTTCCAGCATCGGCGCCAGGGAGGGCATCGGCGCGCCGACGGCGACCGGCGTCGGGGTCGGCTCGGCCTGGGCCTTGGCCGGCAGGGCCGCATCCACCGTGGTCTGGGCCAGGTTGGCCAGCGGATGCGGGTCCGCCGCGGTCGGGGTGAGGTAACGGGCGGTCACGCCGCCGGCGAGGGCGGCGCAGAACAGGCAGGAAACCAGGGGCAGGGTGCGCATGGGCGGCGGCGCTCAGGTTCGTGAATTCAGGTTCGAGCCTAACAAATGGAGCTGAAGAGGCCCTGTGCAAGAGGTTGGCGAAGAATTTTTTGTTACAAAAACGCCGTTTTGGACCCTTGCAAAATCAGCAAGTTCCACGCCGAACCCGCAGCGGAACCGAAGGTTTTTGGGAGGTTGACAGCCCCCCTGTCCCGGCGTAGTTTTGACCCCCGGCTTCCACACAACATCTTGGGTGGGTAGCCGGGGGGAGGCCCCAAGTTTTGGGGTCCGGTAGGGCTTTCTGTCGAGCCTGCACGGCGCCATGGGCGATACGGCATGGGTTTGAACCAGAGGTTCAAGTGACGCTTCAGGGCCTGCCCTGCGAGTGCGTTCGCCTGTCTCTGCCGTTCCCCCGGACGGAACAAACAAAACAACAAGCAGCCGGCCACCGGCACCCATGGAGGAAGCGGGAACAATGAGCAGCGTTCGCCTGGAAGCGGTCAAGAACGATGTGGGCGGGGTGTCGGCGCAGGGCATAACGATGCAGCCCGCGTCCTACGACATCTGGGACAAGAAATACCGCCTGAAGACCAAGAAGGGCGAGCCGGTCGACGCGACCATCGACCATACCTACCAGCGCGTGGCCAAGGCCCTGGCCGACGCCGAACCGACCGCCGAGAAGCAGAAGTACTGGTACGAACGCTTCCTGTGGGCGCTGCGTCGCGGCGCCATCCCGGCCGGCCGCATCACCTCCAATGCCGGTGCGCT
>CAYWHO010000206.1:0-4304 GCA_964458195.1 uncultured Arenimonas sp. | reverse complement strand
GTCGGGCATGTAGACGCGCTCCATCGATCCCGAGTCGTCGAGGATCAGCATGATGTTCGGCGCCGGGAAGGACGCGCCCGACTGCAGCGGCGTGTTCGGAATGCTCACCGCCGCGCTGGGCAAAGAGATCAGCGTGGCAGCGAACGCGGCCGCGATCGGCATGGATGCCCGCAGGCGACGCTGGATCAGCGCGACAAGACGGGAGGACGAAGGGCGTTGGGTCTTCATGGGGGTTCCCTGCTCAGGGCACGGCGATGTTGGATTGCAGGATCACTTCCGATCGGCCGGTGGCGACGCCGGAGCGGGCAGTGATGCGATAACGGCTTTCCCAGTTGGTGCAGGCGGCGTCGGGGGACACGTCGCCAGAGGTGGTGCAGTTGGAACCGGGCACGGCGTCCACCGCCATTTCCTCGACGATGAAGCGCGGCTGCGCGGCGACGCTGGCGAGCGTCGTCGTGGCGGCGCGCGACCAGCTGTTCCAGTTGCTGTCGCTGTCGAGCCAGCGCGGCGTGGCCGTTGCCACCGGCGCGGGGCACAGGCCGTTGCTGCAGGGATTGCCGGCGGTCGGTACGACCGGTTTGGTCGAAGCCAGGGTCTCGCCTTCGCGCAAGGCCGCTTCGGCGGCCTGGAAGCTCAGGCTGCGATCGACCTGGCTGGTGCTCATGTACTGCTCCAGCAAGGTGCCGCGCAGGCTGGTCAGCGCCAGCAGCGTCAACACCACCAGCAGGATCAGCACGACGATCAGGGTCATGCCTTCCTGTCGACGGGCGAAAGTTGGGATACGGCTCATAGCAGGTTGTTCCTCAGGCTGATCACGTGCTGCGCGGTGCGCGTGATGGCGTTGTTGCTGTCGGTGCTGCCGCTGCGATCCGGCGCCTGGATGGTCAGCGTGACCTTGATGGCGCCGACAGCGCTCCAGTTGGTGACGCCAGCGGCGTTCGTATAAGCGGTACCGCCGGCAGGCAGGTAAAGCATGGTCATGTTGGAGATGCCGTTGGCGATCTCGTCGTTGACGACGCTGTACGTACCCGCGGTATTCACCAGACTGCTCTGGTACAGGGATCGGCCGCCTGGCTGATCGCAGGCCACGCGCCCATTGCAGCCGACATACCAACGGGAGGCCTTCAGTTTCGACACCATGCCGTTGATGGCAAGGCCCGGCATGGGATTGCCGTCCTTGTCGTTGCCGTGCGGGCCGAGCAGCAGCGATGCGCCGGTGTTGCCGGGCGAGCCGCCCGTACCTGCGCCCGATGCGTGCAGGATGGTGTTTCCGGAAAACCCGGTGGCCTGGAAAATCGTCGCGCCGCGATAGTCGCAGGCCACCAGCATGTCGTTGATGGTCAGGCCCGCAACGGTGCGTACCGCGATCGGCTGATTCAGGTTGGCGTCGGTGAGCGCGGCAGTGACGTTGACGGTCGACGGCAGTTCGCCGTACTTGACCTCCAGCGCTTCGGTGCCGGCGACGCGAGCGCCCGCAGTCGTGCCGAAGGCCACGTCCGGAAACGCGGTCGCCCCGTTGTAACCGATCAGGCCATTGTTCCAGTTCTTCCACCAATTGCCCGTCGGTGCGTTCAGGCCATTGGTCAGCGACAGATTGGCGTCGCAAGGATTGCCGCCGGCTTCGCGCACGTCGCGCGCCATCAGTTCGAAGGCCGTGCGTCCGGCTTCCTGGATGCGTCCCATGTTTTCGGAGGCGGAGTAAGTGACGCGGTTGGTGGCGAACATCGCCACGGCCGCACCGGCCACGATCAGGCCCAGCACCATCGAAATCATCAACTCGACCAGCGATACGCCCAGGCTGGACCGCTTGCGGGGAAAAGCGCGGTTCATAGACGGGTCCTCGTGATCAGGCGCTGGTTGGCATCGCCGGCAGTGCCGCGGCTGTCGTCCCAGCGCACGCCGACGGCGCAGTTGGCGTCGTCGCAATCGATGATGCCGCAGGCCGTCGGACCGAGTTCGGCCTGTACCTGCTGCATCCATTCGCGCCGCTCGTTCTGCGGCAGCGTACCGGCATCGGGCAAGGCGCAGGTCCATACCGTGGTACCCGTACCACCCAGATCGGAGCCGAGGTTGCCGAGGTTGTAGCTGCCGATGCGCCCCTGCAGCGCGTCGGCGCGCATGCGGTCGATCATCGCGTAGGTCAGGGCCACGCCCTGGCTGTGCTGCATGGCGCTCTGGCTATTACGCAGCGCCGTCATCTGCAGCGCGGCGACGCCGAGCACGCCGAACACGAGGATCAAGACCGCGACCAGCACTTCGATCATGCTGATGCCGGCCATGGACCGGAAAGCGGGAGCACGCCGCATCCTGGGGAAAGATTTCATAGGGCATTCCCCGGTTCGGCGCAGGCCTTGTTGCCGTCGGCGCGCGTCACCACCACGCCGCCGCCGCGGATGTTCACGTTGCGGATGTTTTCCGCCGGCCGCCCCGTCGGCAGGCACATGCGCACCGTGCCGCTGAGGACGGTGCCGGTGGAACGGCGCGCCAGGCCGTCGGAACGGAAGTCGATGCGCACCTTGCCGGCCAGATTGCTGCTGCCGAGGATGCGCACGCCGGCGGCAGGCGCGGCGGCGCGCAACAGGCGATCGCAGATCGAGGTGTTCACCGCGTCGCAATCGGTCGCCGAGTAAGTGCCGTTGGTATTGGCGTCCATGAAGACGATCCAGCCGGTGGCATTGGTGGCATCGGCTGGCGCGCAGGCAGGCGTGGCCGCGTTCGGGTTCGTGCTCAGGCAAATCACCACGCGACGGTTGTAGCGGATCGCTTCGGCCCGCGCCGCCTGGAATGAGCCCACGAACTCGTTAGCCGCCGTGGTCAGACGGTTCGAATTCATCACCGTCTGGAAGCTGGGTACCGCCACGATCAGCAGGATCGAAACGATGGCGACGGTCACCATCAACTCGATCAGGGTGAAGCCGGAGGAACGGGACAGGGTCATGCGCGGGGGTCCTGATGATCCAGTCCGCATTCTTCCGACCCCTTCCCTCCTCCGCAAGCCGCCGCAGGATGAGCGGTTCGGAGGGCAGGACGAACGGCCCAGGACCACCCTCGCCGCCGGGTCCTCGGCTTGCGCGAAAAAGTCGCGCCGGGCACAATACGCGCCCCGCCCGAATAGCTCAGCCGGTTAGAGCACTTGACTGTTAATCAGGGGGTCGTTGGTTCGAGTCCAACTTCGGGCGCCAGAAAAATCAAGGGCTTGCGAGCGATCGCAAGCCCTTTTGTTTGTGCCCTTGGGAATATTTTTGGGAATATTCGCGCAGCGGAAGCCGCTGCGGAACAGTTCCTTAGTGCCGGCGTCGTGGTTTTACGAGCGCCGTGATTGGGAACCCGTGCAGTGGGCCGAATCGACGCCAGAAATACACCACCTGAGCGCGCAAGACGGGATTCCCGACTCGCAGCGACACTGCATCACCTTCGTGATCGAGCAGTTCGAACCAATCGTCTTCATCCAGTGGATTGATCTGCACGCCGTGCTTACGGAGCACGTCGAAAACGAACTGACGGGGCTGCGCCCCGTCCCACTCCCCTTGCGGGACCTTCATGCGTGGACGGGTTCTGCCGTTCGGCAATAAGCCAAAGAATCAAACGGGAACAGGCTGCGCTCGGGCAGTTTCGGGCGAAGATCGACGACAACTCCGCAGGTCAGCTTGTCTTGGCCTTGGCTATTCATGAATGCCTGCCAGGCTTCAGGCGGAGTGCGGCTCTTGAAGAGCGCGCTCAATGGACGGTTGCGACGAATCAATCCCTCGATCGTACGAAGCAGTCCTCGGGCGAAATGATCCTGCACCTCCTCGACCGTGTCGCCGGTAGCGACATAATCGATTTCCAAGCCCTGCGCGACAAAGCCACCCGCATCGGCCGGTGAAATGAGCACGCGCAGCGACGTCGCTACGGCGTGGACGTTGCCGTCTTCGACGTGTGCAAGGTTTGCTGAAACGTGGTGCTGCTTCATCCGAATCTCCTAGGGCGGGAAAGGTACCAGAAAGCCCCTTTTCCCTGCGTGAACGGAGAATTTCCCCGAATTAGGCCGAAAAATGACACGCCCCCCTCAGGACCCGCAAGTGCCTGTAGAGTGCACTTGGCCAGGCAAAAGGTCAGGCCAACAGCCTTGCAGGGAAGTCTGGATGCTCCCAGCAAGGAAAAGGCTTGGGAAAATTCGGGAGCAAACCCAGCAATAATGCGGGCTTCCGGGCAGCCGGTTGGGAAAAATGATACGCCTAAGCGATTGATTTTCCTGAACTGTGAAGCAGACTGTTAATCAGGGGGTCGTTGGTTCGAGTCCAACTTCGGGCGCCAGAAAAATC
>CAYWHO010000205.1:0-4352 GCA_964458195.1 uncultured Arenimonas sp. | reverse complement strand
GCTGGTAGAGCGCGTGCGCGCGCAGCGCGGCGTTGAGGTGGTGCACGACGGCGAGGTTGTTGGCGCTGTAAAGGCTGTCGTCCTCCGCCACCAGCCCGTCCTGGCGCAGCATGCGCTCGGCGTGCTCCATGCCGGCTTCGGAAAGGTGCACCTGCTTCTGCTTTTCGTCCACCCAGAAATCGCCGTCGCCGTCTTCCTTTTCCTGCTTGACCAGGCGCGGCACGATCTTGTTCACGCGCAGGTAGAGTTCCTGCGACTCGTCGGCCGGGCCGGAGATGATCAGCGGCGTGCGCGCCTCGTCGATGAGGATGGAGTCGACTTCGTCGACGATGGCGAAATTGAGGCCGCGCTGAAAACGGTCTTCCTTCGCCAGCGCCATATTGTCGCGCAGGTAGTCGAAGCCGTATTCGTTGTTGGTGCCGTAGGTGATATCGGCGCCGTAAGCGCCCTTCTTGTCGGAGTGCGGCATGCCCGGATAGACGACGCCGACGCTCAGCCCCAGCCAGTTGTACAGACGGCCCATCCAGGCGGCGTCGCGCTTGGCGAGGTAGTCGTTCACGGTGACGACGTGCACGCCCTTGCCGGAAATCGCGTTGAGGTAAACCGGCAGGGTGGCCACCAGGGTCTTGCCTTCGCCGGTTCGCATTTCGGAAATGCGGCCCGAATGCAGCACCATGCCGCCGATCAGCTGCACGTCGTAGTGCCGCAGGCCGAGCACGCGGCGCGAGGCTTCGCGGCAGACGGCGAACGCTTCCGGCAACAGGTCGTCCAGGCTGGTGCCGTCGGCGTAGCGGCGCTTGAATTCTTCGGTCTTGGCTTTCAGCGCCTCGTCGTCGAGTTTCTCCAGCTGCGCCTCGAACGCATTGATGCGGGCGACGGACTTCTGGAACTGCCGCAGCAGGCGTTCGTTGCGGCTGCCGAAAAGACGGGTAAGCAAGCTGTTGAGCATGGGAAAGCCGGTCAGGAATGGAGGGATCGCGCGCGATGGCCGGGCGCAAAAACGAGAACGGCCCTCCTCGCGGAGGGCCGCCTAGTTTAACTTGGGGACGGGCCCCGAGATATCAAGCTCAGCCGCCGACCTTGTCCAGGAAGGGGCGCGGATTGACCGGACGGCCGTTCTGGTGCACTTCGAAATGCACGTGCGGCCCGGTGGAGCGGCCGGTCGAGCCGGCCTTGGCGATTTCCTGGCCGGAACGAACCAGGTCGCCGACCCGCACCAGCAGGCGCGAATTATGCCCGTACAGGGTGCTGTAACCATTGCCGTGGTCGATCTCGACCACGTTGCCGTAACCGGTCTTGATGCCGGCGTAGCTCACGACGCCGCCGGCGGCGGAGCGGACCGGATCGCCGGTGTTGGCGTCGAAATCGATGCCCATGTGATGGGCGCGGCCGCCGGAGAACGGATCGGAGCGGGTGCCGAAGCCGGAGGTGATGTAGCCGTTGGACGGCCGCTGCGAGGGCACCGACTGACGCTCGAGCTGCTGGTTGTAGAGCATGGATTCGAGCACGGACAGCTGGCGACCGGAGGCATCGAACTGGGCCTGCAACTGGTTCAGGTCCTTGAGCAGGTCGCCGGCCGGCGCATCGCTGACGGTTTCGTTACCGCCCATGCCCGGCGCGCGTTCGAAATCGAACTCGCCGTCGTTGAGCTTGCCGCTGCGGGTGAGGCGCTCGCCGAGCGCGTTCAGCCGGTTGGCCTGGGCCTGCAGCTCGCCGACGCGGGCCGCAATGGCGTTGATTTCGATCTGCGCGTTCTCGCGTGCTTCCTTCAAGGCCGCCTGCTGGGCGCCGAGTTCGCCGCGCAACTGCGCGATCTCGGACTTGGCGGCGCCATTGGCGCCCCGTGCGGCGAAACCGGCGCCGAAACTCAGGCCGAGGATCGCGAGGGCGACGGCCGCGGCGCCCGCGGCGACTTTCGGCTCGTGCAGCGCCAGTTTCTGGGGGGCGCGCAGGAATTTCGCTACGATGATGACATTGAACATGCCGAAACGTACTCACTCTCAGGATCGTGGCGCCGCTCCCCGTTCCCCTCCGGACGCCCTGCAGGCGGTCGCGGACAGCGAACTCGGTTCCGTCATCGCGCGCGCCCAGTGGCTGGACAGGCTCGATGCCTTGCTGCGCCAGAGCCTGCCCGCCGCGCTGGCCGGGCAATGTCGCCTGGCGAACGTGGACAAGGACAAGCTGGTTTTTCTGGTCAGCGCTCCGGTCTGGAAGAGCAAGCTGCGGCTTTCTGCCGACATCCTTCTGGATGCCGCCGCCGCGGCTGGCCTGCCGGCCCGCACGCTGGTCGTCAAAGTGGTCCCCGCGACCCCGATCTCCCCGGGTGCAACCGCTGGCAAACCCCTTTCGCAAGCCGTTCGCGAATCGCTGCGAACGACCGCCCAATCCGTGGGCGACCCGGAACTCCGGGCCCAACTCTTGAAACTGGCGTCCCTGCCTGAAACTCGGTGAGGGGGCATTCTGCCGCAGGAAATCGCCCGAACCGTTAAATCGGGGTTAATCCAGGCGAAAAGCGCGTGATCGGCCACGCAAAACGGCCATCAAAGCGGCCACCGTTCAGCTAAGTCCCTGTTTCAGCGGGCCGGGACGGGCGGCAGGAGCACCGCGGGCGTGGTCGGGGACGGCAGGGACTCGTCCTCGAAACTGGCGTATTCCCAGCACTCGGTCTCGGCCAGCAGGGCGCGTGCGAGCTTGTTGTTGAGCGCGTGGCCCGACTTGTAGCCGTAGAAGGCGCCGATAAGGGCATGGCCCATCAGATAGATGTCGCCGATCGCGTCGAGGATCTTGTGACGGACGAATTCGTCGTCGTAACGCAGGCCGTCGTCGTTGAGCACGCGGTAGTCGTCGAGCACGATCGCGTTGTCCATCGAGCCGCCCAGGGCCAGATTGCGCTCGCGCAGGTACTCGATGTCCTTCATGAAGCCGAAGGTGCGGGCGCGGCTGACTTCCTTGACGAAGGAGGTCGAGGAGAAATCGATCTCGGCGCTCGAAGTAGCCTTGCTGAACTGCGGATGCTTGAAGTCTATGGTGAAGCCGACCTTGAAACCGTCGTGCGGCTCGAAGCGGGCCCACTTGTCGCCGTCTTCGACCTGCACCGTCTTCTTGATGCGGATGAAGCGTTTGGCCTTGTTCTGCTCTTCGATGCCGGCCGATTGCAGCAGGAATACGAAGGGACCGGCCGAGCCGTCCATGATCGGAACTTCGGCCGTGGACAGGTCGATGTAGGCGTTGTCGATGCCGAGGCCCGCGAACGCGGACATCAGGTGCTCGACCGTCTTGACCTGCGCTTCGCCCTGGACCAGGGCGGTGCACAGGCTGGTGTCGCCGACCAGGTCGGCCCTGGCCTTGATCTCGACGGGCGGCGTGAAATCGGTACGACGGAACACGATGCCCGTATCCGGCGCGGCCGGACGCAGGGTCATGTAGACCTTCTCGCCGCTATGCAAACCCACGCCGGTGGCGCGGATCACGTTCTTCAACGTGCGCTGTCTGATCATAAATCTGCCGTTCCCCTTGACAGAGGACACAAAACTTTAACGGGCAAGAATACCACAAGGCTTCCTGAACGATCCTTCAAGAAGGGAACACTGCGTCGCAAATCGGACCTGCCAATGCTGGTCTCCGACCGCCGGACCTCCGACAAGTTCCTGTCCGGCCCGAAAAATCCCGCCGGCGAAGCCGGCGGGCAAAGGGGACGTGACACCAGCCCCGGCCTTCCAGGCCGGGGATAAAACGATCGCGACCGCCCGGCCGGGTCCGGAAACCCCTGGCAAGCCGCGGACGACACGACTCAGTCGGCCTGCCGGCGCAGGAAGGCCGGGATGTCGAGGTAGCTGCTGTCGTTGTCCAGCGCCGTGGCCGGGGCGGAGGCTTCGCCGCCGCGGCTCGCACGCAGGCCCAGGTTGTTGCCGGCCAGCGATGCCGACGGCGCGTTGGCCATCGCGTCGAAGTCGGCCAGGCCGGTGGTGGCGTTGCGCACCAGCTTGACCGGCTGGCGCATCGGCTCGCGCAGGGAATCGCGCTCGCCGGTACGGACCGGCTGGCGCTGCGCCTGACGGTTCAGGCCGGTGGCCACGACGGTCACGCGCACTTCGTCCGCCATGTCCGGGTCGAGCACGGTGCCGATGACGACGGTGGCGTCTTCCGAAGCGAACTCCTCGATCGTGCGACCGACTTCGTCGAATTCGCGCATGGTGAAATCCGGACCGGCGGTGATGTTGACCAGCACGCCGTTGGCTCCGGCCAGGTTGACCTCGTCCAGCAGCGGGTTGCTGATCGCGGCCTCGGCCGCCGCCTGCGCGCGGTCGTCGCCGCGGGCCGAGCCGCTGCCCATCATGGCCAGGCCCATCTCC
>CAYWHO010000204.1:0-4370 GCA_964458195.1 uncultured Arenimonas sp. | reverse complement strand
CGGAACATCCGGCGGTCCCGGGTATCGCGCCCGACGGGCGCTCAACCCGGGCTACGCGAATCGTTACATCGCGCGGAACAGATGCATGAAGGGCTGGCTGACGGCTAGCAGTTCGTTGCGGCCTTTCAGGTGGATCAGGCCCTTGCCGGTGTCGTCGCGGGTGACGTGATCGATCGCGCGCAGGTTCACGACGGTGCCTCTGTGTATTTGCTTGAACATCGCCGGGTCGAGCACGTCGAGCAGTTCGCGAACGGATTTGCGCAGCAGGGCCTCGCCGTTCGCCGTCATCACCGTCGTGTATTTGTTGTCGGCGCGGAAATACAGCACGTCTTCGGCCAGGATCAGCCGGGTCGCACTGCCCGTGCTGGCCGTGATCCAGGTCAGGGGCTCGCTCGTCGCCGGCAACTTGCGCGGAAGCGCGGCAGCGAGTTTTTCAAGCACCGCCGCCAACGCGTCCTGGTCGCGCGAATCGTGGGTCGCAGCTTCGCTTCGCGCTTTCAGCCGCTGCACCGTCTGCGCCAGACGCGCGGACTCGACCGGCTTGAGCAAATAATCCACCGCGCCCTTGTCGAATGCGTCGATCGCGTACTGGTCGTAGGCGGTCACGAACACGATCTGCGTGCGGGCGCTGGCCGACACCGCTGCGGCCGCGACTTCCAGCCCGGTCAGGCCGGGCATGCGGATATCGAGAAAAGCCACGTCCGGCTGCAGTTCGGCGATCGCTTCCAGCGCCGTGCCGCCGTCGGCGCACTCGGCCACGATATCGAGTTCGGGCCAGGCCTCGGCCAGGCGCTGCACCAGGGCTTCGCGCAACAGCGATTCGTCTTCGGCGATGACGCAGGTGCTCATGCCTGCCCCGCCGCGGTCGGCACGGTGATGGTCGCGGCGACGCCATTCGGGAAATTCGCCACCACCGACAGCGAAGCCTCGCTGCCGTAGGCCAGGCGCAGGCGCTCGCGCACGTTCTGCAGGCCGATGCCGGTGCCGCTGCTGTTCGACCCGCCGAAACCCTGGCCGTCGTCGGCCACCGTCACCGCAACGCGGCCTTCGGTCTCGCGCGCGAGTATCCACACCGTGCCGCCGGCGGTGCGCGGTTCGAGCCCGTGCTTGATGGCGTTCTCGACCAGGGTCTGCAGCATCATCGTCGGGAACGGCATCGCCAGCAGGTGCCGCGGCACTTCGATCTGCAGCTGCAGCCGCGGCCCCATGCGGATCTGCAGGATCTCGAGATAGGCGCGCGCGCGTTCGACTTCCTCGCCCAGGGTGGAGGGCGACGTATCGGTACGCGGCAGCGAATGCCGCAGGTAGGTGATCAGGTTGCCGAGCATCTGGTCGGCCAGCGGCGGATCGGTGCGCGTCAGGTGCTGCGCGCTGGCTAGAGTGTTGTAGAGGAAATGCGGTTCGACCTGCGCATGCAGCAGGCTCAGCTTGGCCGCTGTCAGTTCTTTTTCGGTGCGCGTCTGCGCCGTATCGGCCTGCTCGCCGCGCCGGCGTTCGGCCACGCGGCGGGTGATCGCGCGCGTCACCGCCTCGGCATTCTCGAGATTGGTGCCGTCGTCGACACGGAACAGATCGCTCCAGGCGCCGGCTTCCGGTTCGCAGATCAGCAGCACGCTGCCGGTGTCGGCATTCGGCGTGACGGTGGCGAGGATCTGGTTGCGCGTCACGCGCAGCCATCGGTTCGGACTGATACGCGGCTGCGCGCCGTAAGGGTCGATGCGATCGAGGCGCGCGCGCACCTGCAGGCTGTCGCGCGTGGCCTGCACCTGCGAGATGCCGGGCAGTTCGGCGATCGCGGCGGCGAGCAGGTCGAACGCCTGTCCGGCCTCGAAAGGAATCTCGATCTGCCGCCGCTGCCGGTTCGAAAGCGTACGGCTGTTGATCTCGCCGGCGATCAGGCGAACACGCCGCACATGCGAGAAGCCGGCGATCAACACGATGATCACCACCACGAGCAGCACGAAGGCCATGAAACCGGCCGGATCGGAATTGGTGGCGATGGCGATGATCGCGATCGGCGCGAATACGGCCAATCCCCAGGCGAACACCAAGCGGAGGAGGAAAAAGAAGCTTCGGATCATGGTGGGAACCTTAACCTTTCAGGCAGTTCGGGGCGACCGGCTTGCGGCCGTGCGCCAGGCAGTAGCGGAAATCGGGCGGCAACTGCGGCACGTCCGCCGTGGCGTCCGCGGGCAGGCTCAATTCGTGCAGCACCTGGGTCCGGCAGGCCGGGCCCGGGCATTCGGTCACGAAGACGACGATCTGGCAGGGGCCGCTGGAACTGGCCACGCATTCGAAACGGGCGCGGTCACGCCAGGTGCGGACCCAGCTCTTTTCGATACGCGTGCCGTCCTCGAGCGAACGGGCCGTCGTCGTGCTCGGCTCCATCTCGCAGCCGGCGGCGAACACCGCGACGAGCATCGCGATCGGAATCAGGCAACGGTAACGCATGGCGTCGTCTCCAGAGTGGAACGACACCCAAGCTAGGCGGACGACCCGCGCCGGGCCAGCGGTTTGCGACGGAACGGGGGAAAGCGGCGACGAAGCGGGCGGAGACGGCCGCGCCACGTCACCCCACCTGGAGTAAACCCTGCCGTCACGAATTTCATGCCAAAGTCGGCTTCCGCCCGTCCGCTGGAACCACGCCATGTCCTCGACCCGTGCTTACGCCGCCCAGACCGCCAAAGACGCCCTCGCCCCCTACACGCTCGAACGGCGTGCGCCGGGCAACGACGATGTTCAGATCGACATCCTTTATTGCGGTGTCTGCCATTCCGACCTGCATACGGCCCGCGACGAATGGCATATCACCCAGTTCCCTTGCGTTCCCGGCCACGAGATCGTCGGCCGTGTCAGCGCCGTCGGCGCCGGCGTTTCCCGCTTCAAGGTAGGCGATACCGTCGGGGTCGGCTGCATGGTGGACAGTTGCGCGCAATGCGCGTCCTGCCGCGAGGGCGAGGAGCAATACTGCGAAAAAGGTTTCACCGGCACCTACAACGGCCCCCTGTTCGGCGGCCCGAACACCTTCGGCGGCTATTCGGATCGCATCGTCGTCAAGGAAAGCTTCGTGCTGCGCATCGCGCCGGACCAGAACCTCGCTGCCGTCGCGCCGTTGCTCTGCGCCGGCATCACGACCTACTCGCCGCTGAAGCACTGGAAGGTCGGGCCGGGCAAGAAGGTCGGCATCGTCGGTCTGGGCGGCCTGGGACACATGGGCGTCAAGATCGCGCATGCGATGGGAGCGCACGTGGTGCTTTTCACCACGTCGCCGGGCAAGGCCGACGATGCGAAGCGGCTCGGCGCCAACGAGGTGGTGGTTTCACGCAATGCCGAGGAGATGGCGGCGCATGCCAACAGCTTCGATTTCATCCTCAATACCGTTGCCGCGCCGCACAACCTCGATGCCTTCACGGCGCTGCTCAAGAAGGACGGCACGATGACGCTCGTCGGCGTACCGGCCCAACCGCACCCGTCGCCCGGCGTGTTCAACCTGGTATTCAAGCGCCGCAGCATCGCCGGTTCGCTGATCGGCGGCGTCGCCGAAACGCAGGAAATGCTGGACTTCTGCGCCGCACACGGCATCGTCTCCGATATCGAGCTGATACCGATCCAGCAGATCAACGAAGCCTACGAGCGCATGCTGCGCGGCGACGTGAAATACCGATTCGTCATCGACTCGGCGTCGCTGAAGCGCTAAGCGCAAAAGCGGCGAGCCTGGCGTTCGCCGCTTCGGTCACTGCGCCAGCTTCGTCGATTTCATCGCGCCGGTTTCCAGGTCGATGCTGACCAGCTGGGGTTCGCGGCTGGTCACGCCGTCCTTCTCGGTCTGCAGCTGGCCCATCATCACGACATGGCCCGGCAGCGACCAGGTTCCGATTTGATTGACCGTGCTGGTTTCGCTGAGCGGCAGTTCCGTCGTCCACACTGGCTTGAGCTGAGCATCGATCCGGGTCAGGGCCAGGCGGCCGGCATCATCGATGCGCGTGCTGTGCCAGATGAAGAGGCCATTGCCGTCCTCGCTCAGGTACGCCTTCTCCCGGCCGGTCTCGTTCATGAAGCGCCCTTTCAGGAAGACCGGCGAGCCGGCGACCGGCTGCAAGTCCGTCGCCTTCTTGAAGCGTTCGTCGAAGCGCTGCGCCTCGACGATCTTCGCGCGGTAGAACACGCGTCGCGCCAGCGCGCGCTCGTCCAGGATCGTGTACGGGTATTTGAAACCGCTTCCGAATTCGTCGTCGGCCAGATCGGCCGCTTCCTTTTCCGAATACAGGCCCAGCCATTGGCCCTGGAACATGACCTGGCGCGTCGGCACTTCGCCGATCGGCGGACGCATCGGCACGATCTCGGGCATGCCGTTGGCTTTCAAGGGCACC
>CAYWHO010000203.1:2320-4372 GCA_964458195.1 uncultured Arenimonas sp. | reverse complement strand
CGCATGACGATTCGCATCGCGCTGGCGCAGTTCGACTTCCCGGTCGGCGACATCGTCGGCAATGCGGCGCGCATCGCGCGGATGATCGATGAGGCGCGCGACGTCCACCACGCGGACCTGGTGCTGTTTCCCGAGCTGGCCCTGTGCGGCTATCCGCCTGAAGACCTGCTGCAGCGCCCCGCCTTCCTCGCCGAATGCCAGGCAGCCATGGAATCGCTGGCGGCCGGCGTGCAGGGCATCGTCGCTGTCGTCGGATGGCCGCAGGCCGTCGGTGCCGTCGTCTTCAACGCGGCCAGCGTGCTGCGCGACGGCAGGATAGAAACGACCTATCGCAAACAGGAGCTGCCGAACTACGCGGTGTTCGACGAGCGCCGCTATTTCAGCGTCGATCCGGACCAGGAAGCCTGCGTGTTCGATGTCGCCGGCGTACCCGTCGGCCTGGTGATCTGCGAGGACCTGTGGTTCCCGGAGCCGCTGTCACGCGCGGTCGCGGCCGGCGCGCGCCTTGCCGTGGTGCCGAACGCCTCCCCCTACGAACGCGGCAAACTCGAACAACGCGATGCGCTGCTGGCGCAACGTGTTCGCGAAACCGGCATCGGTCTCGCCTACCTGAACGTCGTCGGCGGGCAAGATGAAGTCGTGTTCGACGGCGCCTCCGATCTCGCCGACGGCGATGGCGGGTTCCATCCCGCCGCGAAGGCGTTCGAGGATCATTGGCTCGTTGCCGATTACGACGTCGGTACGCGCAAGTTCCAGCGCCACCTGTGGCGCGAAGAGACCGATGGAAGCGCCGAGTCCTTGGCCTGGCGCGCCATCGTGCGCGGGATCCGCGACTATTGCGGCAAGAACGGCTTCGGCAAGGTCTGGCTCGGCCTGTCCGGCGGCGTCGATTCTGCCCTGGTGTTGGCGCTGGCGGTCGATGCTTTGGGTGCGGAAAACGTCAATGCCGTGCGCCTGCCGTCGCGCTACACCGCCGGCCTGTCCAACGACCTGGCCGAAATGCAGGCCCGTAAACTCGGTGCGACCTTGCACGCGGTGCCGATCGAGCAGCCCTTCCAGGGCTTCCTCGACGCGCTCGCCCCGCTGTTCGCTGACCGGTCGCCTGACACTGCCGAAGAAAACCTGCAGTCGCGTTCGCGCGGCGCGATCCTGATGGCCTTGTCAAACAAATTCGGGGGCCTGCTGCTGACGACCGGCAACAAGAGCGAGTATTCGGTCGGTTACGCGACGATCTATGGCGACATGTGCGGCGGCTTCGCGCCGATCAAGGATCTGTACAAGACCGAGGTGTTCGCCCTGTGCCGTTGGCGCAACCGGCAGGGCGATGGCGAGGTGATTCCGCAGGCGGTGATCGACCGCCCGCCCTCGGCGGAATTGCGCGAGAACCAGACCGATCAGGACTCGCTGCCGCCTTACGACTTGCTCGACGCCATTCTGTACCGCCATATCGAGCAGGAAAAATCGGCGGCCGAGATCGTCGCCGAAGGATTCGATGCCGGGGTTGTCCAGCGCGTGCTGCGGCTGGTCAAGATCGGCGAGTGGAAGCGGCGGCAGTCGGCCCCCGGGCCGAAACTTTCGCGCCGGGCTTTCGGCCGAGAGCGCCGTTATCCGATCACCTCGGGCTACGGCTGAGCGCGGACATCGGGTCAGCCGATCAAAGAAAAACCCCGCCGAAGCGGGGTTTTCTCATTTCAGTTCGCCCGAGAACGGGTTCAGCTGGCGCCAGAAGCCCTTGCGTCGCGGCCAGTCGCCGGACAGATAGGGATGCGAGGGGTAGTTTTGCTGCAGCACCCGCTTGGCGTCGGCAACCAGCGTCTCCTGGCCGAGTCGCTCGTACGAAGCCGCCATCAATGCGATCGCGTCGCCGTCGAACTCGCTCTGCGGATAGGTTTCCAACGCGTACTTGCCTCGCGCGGCCGACGAAACGAAGGCGCCGCGGCGGTAGTAGTACAGGCCGACGACGACTTCATGCCGGGCCAGAAGGTTGCGCAGGTAGACCATGCGCTGGCGCGCGTCGGCGGCGTAGCGGCTGTTGGGATAGCGGCGGATGAC
>CAYWHO010000203.1:0-2310 GCA_964458195.1 uncultured Arenimonas sp. | reverse complement strand
GGATGACGTCGTTGAAGTCGTTGTAGCTTTGCGTCGGGCTTGCGAGGTCGCGCTGCGAGAGGTCCATGCGCGCCAGGCGGGTGAAGATGGTGCGCTCGCGGTCGAAATTGATCAGCGCCTTCAGGTAGTAGGCGTAGTCGATGTGGCGGTGGCGCGGATAGGTACGGATGAAGCGGTCGACGCCGGCCGTCGCGTCCTCGAGTTTGCCGGCCTTGTACTGGGCGTAGGCCAGTTCGAGCTGCGACTGTTCGCTATAGGGGCCGAAGGGGAAGCGGGCGACCAGGCGCTGGTAATACTTCTCGGCCTTCGACGGGCTGCCTTCGACCAGGTAACCCTTGGCCTTCGCGTACAGGTCCTCGAGCGGCAATGTCTCGGTTTCTTCCTCGGTGCCGCCGAACCAGCCGCCGATGGTCTTGCAGCCACCCAGGCTCAAGGCGAAGGCCACGAAAAGGAATACGCGCAGGGCGACGGAGAGACGAATCATCTGGCGGGATTTCTCTGGGGGCTGCAGGGCAGCAGTTGAGGGATAATAACCGAAAGCTCCGAGCCGCCTCCATGAAGGCGTCGGGGTTCCCCTGGGGCCCGGCCCCGCCCGAAGGCCAAGGCATGACTCCAGGCGCCAGCAAGACCGACGATTCCGAACACGAGCTGCTCGAGGCCGCGGTGCCGCTGGCGCTGGCCGGCAAGCGCTTCGACCAGGCGCTGGCCGAGATGTTCCCGGAATTCTCCCGCTCCCGGCTCAGCGAATGGATCAAGACCGGCCAGGCCTTGCTCGATGGCGAGATCGTCAAGCCACGCGACCCGGTCCGCGGGGGCGAGGCGGTGTTCCTGCGCGCGAAGACCGAGGTCGAGGTCAGCGCCCTGCCAGAGGCCATCGCCTTCGAGCGGGTTTACGAGGACGAGGACCTGCTGGTGATCAACAAGCCGGCCGGGCTGGTCGTGCATCCCGGTGCCGGCAACGCCTCTGGCACGCTGGTCAACGCCCTGCTGCATTTCGATGCGCGGATGGCCGAGCTGCCGCGCGCCGGCATCGTGCACCGGCTCGACAAGGACACCTCCGGCCTGATGGTCGTGGCGCGTTCGCTCAGGGCGCATGCGGCCTTGGTGGAGCAGCTGTCGGAGCGCGAGGTGCATCGCCAGTACGTCGCGGTGGTGGTCGGTCCGATGATCGCGGGCGGCACGGTCGATGCGCCGATCGGTCGTCACCCCACCGACCGTCTGCGACAGGCGGTCGTGAAGGAAGGGCAGGGGCGCGACGCTGTTACCCACTATCGCGTGCGCGAACGCTTCCGGGCCCACACGGTGGTGGAGTGCCGACTGGAAACCGGCCGCACGCACCAGATCCGCGTGCACATGATGCATGCCAAGCATCCGCTGATCGGCGACCCCCTTTATGGCGGATCCTTCAAGTTGCCGAAGGCCGCGACGCCGGAACTGGCCGAGGCATTGCGTGGTTTCAAGCGCCAGGCCCTGCATGCCGAGAAGCTGGAGTTCGCGCATCCGGTGGACGGGCGCACGATCAGTACGCAGGCCGATATACCGGCGGACATGCAGGCGCTGATCGGCGCGCTGCGCGCCGATACGGCCGCCTTCAAGGCGTGAGCGGCCGATGCAGGGCATGATCACGGCCGACTGGCCCGCGCCCGCGAACATCGTCGGATTGACGACGCAGCGCGATGCCCCGGGCGTTTCCCTGCCGCCGTTCGATCGGTTCAATCTCGGGGTCCGTTGCGGCGACGACATCGCCCATGCGGCCGAAAACCGGCGCCTGTTGCGCGGGATGCTGGCGCTGCCGTCGGCGCCCTGCTGGTTGCAGCAGGTGCACGGAACGGCCGTCGCGCGTTTCGCTGCGGCAGGGGGCGAGGGCGATGCGATCGAACCGGTCGCCGATGCCGCGACAACCGCGACACCCGGCTGCGTACTGGCGATATTGACTGCCGATTGCCTGCCCGTATTGTTCTGCGCCACGGACGGCAGCGAGGTCGCCGCTGCGCACGCAGGCTGGCGCGGGCTGGCGGCTGGCGTGCTGGAAAACACCGTCTCGGCGATGCGTTCGGCGCCCACCGAGCTGCTTGCCTGGCTGGGTCCGGCGGCGGGGCCGGTCGCCTACGAGGTCGGTGACGAAGTACGTGAGGCCTTCCTGGCCTCCGATGCCCGGGCTGCGATCGCCTTCGTGGCGTCCCGCCCCGGTCATTGGCGGATGGATATGTACGCCCTGGCGCGGCAGCGGCTGGCGGGCGCAGGCGTGCATCGCGTCTTCGGCGGCGGCTTGTGTACGATCACCGACAGGCAGCGCTTCTACTCCCACCG
>CAYWHO010000202.1:0-4391 GCA_964458195.1 uncultured Arenimonas sp. | reverse complement strand
AGCGCCTGCGTGCGCCTGCTCGACGATCCGGACGCCAGCGTGCGCGACCTGTGCGAACACGTGCGCGGCCCCGACTATCCGACCGCGGCGGAAATCATCACGCCGGCGCGCGACCTCGCCGCCATGTACGAGACCGGCGTCGGCAGCGTGCGCGCCCGAGCCGTCTATTCGCGCGAGCAGTCCAACCTCGTCGTCACCGCCCTTCCCTACCAGGTCTCGCCGTCGAAGATCATGGAGCAGATCGCCCAACAGATGCGGGCGAAGAAACTGCCGTGGCTGGAAGACCTGCGCGACGAGTCCGACCACGAAAACCCGGTGCGCATCGTGCTGGTGCCGCGCTCCAACCGCGTCGACGTCGATGCCTTGATGGGCCATCTTTTCGCGACGACGGACCTGGAAAAGAGTTTCCGCGTCAATTTCAACATCATCGGGCTCGACGGACGCCCGCAGGTCAAGGACCTGAAGTCGCTCCTGGGCGAATGGCTGCTGTTCCGCACCGACACCCTGGTGCGCCGCCTGCGCCACCGTCTCGACAAGGTCGAGCGCCGCCTGCACCTGCTCGACGGCCTGCTGATCGCCTTCCTCAACCTCGACGAGGTCATCCGCATCATCCGCACCGAGGACGAGCCGCGCGCCGCGCTGATCGCCCGTTTCGGACTGAGCGAAGAACAGGCCGACTACATCCTCGAAACCAGGCTCAAGCAGTTGGCGCGACTGGAAGAGATGAAGATCCGCGGCGAACAGGCCGAGCTGGCGAAGGAGCGCGAACAACTGATCGCGACGCTCGGCTCGAAGAGCAAACTGAAGAAACTGCTGAAGGACGAACTGCTGGCCGACGCGAAGAAGTTCGGCGATGCCCGCCGTTCGCCGCTGGTGCAGCGCGACGCGGCGCAGGCGATCAGCGAAACCGAACTCGTCGCCAGCGAACCGGTGACCGTGGTGCTGTCGGCCAAGGGCTGGGTGCGTTCGGCCAAGGGCCACGACATCGACGCCGGAACGCTCAGCTACCGCGAAGGCGACAAACTGCTGCAGGCCGTGCGCGGCCGCAGCACGCAGCAGGCCGCCTTCATCGATTCCAGCGGACGCAGCTACTCCGCACTGGCGCATACCTTGCCGTCCGCGCGCGGCAACGGCGAGCCGCTGACCGGGCGTTTCTCGCCGCCGGCGGGCGCCAGTTTCGTCGGCGCCGCCATCGCCGACGACGATGCGCGTTTCCTGGTCGCCTCCAGCTTCGGCTATGGCTTCGTCACCCGGTTCGAGAACTTCACCGGGCGCAACAAGGCCGGCAAGCAACTGATCAATGCCGACGACGCCGCCGATATCCTGCCGCCGGCGCCGGTGAACGACCCGGCCAGCGACTGGATCGTCGCGGTCACGTCCAGCGGCCATCTGCTCGCGTTCCCGCTCAGCGAACTGCCCGAACTCGACAAGGGCAAGGGCAACAAGCTGATCCAGATTCCGCCGGCGAAGCTGAAATCCGGCGAAGAAAAAGTGCTGGCGGTCGCCAGCGTGCGCCAGGGCGGCGAAGTGACCCTGCATTGCGGCCAGCGCAAGCTGGTGCTGGCCTGGCGCGACCTGCAGGCCTACGAGGGCAGCAGAGCGGCGCGCGGCAACCTGCTGCCGCGCGGTTTTCAGCGCGTGGACCGGATCGAGGTCGCCTGAGCGCGCAGACCGATGACGCAGGATTCGCTGACCGCACTGCTGCGCCGCGCCGCCACCGAACCTGCGCTGCGTCCGGCGTTCTACGAAGCGCTGATGAAAGCGACCGTGTACGTCATCGGGCGCGTCGGCGACGGGGCGCCGACCGCCGACGGCGAAGCCACGCTGGCAGCGGGCAACCAGGTGCAGTTGCAGAACTGGAATCGCCCAGACGGTTCGCCGGTGGTCCCCTTCTTCACTTCGCTCGACACCCTCAAGCAAGGCATCGCCGAGGAATGTTCCTATCTCGCATTGCCGGCGCGCAGCCTGTTCGAGATGACCCAGGGCGCCGAACTGGTGCTCGACCCCGGTTCCGAGTTCGGAAAGGAATTCACCCCGGACGAGATCGCTAAACTTCTGGCCTCTGGACTGAACCGCGCCGCGACGCCGCGCACGATTGAAAAGGCCACCCAGGTCCTGCTCGGCCAGCCGGCGCAGCCGCCCGAGGCGATGCTGGCCTCGCTGCGCACGCTGTTCGCGCAGCGCCCGCAGGTTTCCCGCGCCTTCCTCGCCTTGATGCACGATGGCAACGCGGCGGAGAAACCGCACTTGATCATCGGCATCGAAGTCGACGACGAAGACGAACGCATCTTCCAGGAAGCGGGCAACGTGGCTGCCGACCAGGCTCGGGGCGAACCGGTGGACCTGATCCGCGTGCGCGAACACGACGAAGGCATCGCTTCGTATTTCCTGCGCGACTGCCCGCCCTTCTACCAGCGGCAGGCGAAGAAGCGCGGGTTCTTCGCCTCGCTGTTCGGACGAAGCTGAAACCGCGACGCCAGCGCTTCGGGGGTCGCGCGTTCTAGCGTGCCTTGCGCGCCGGCGCGGTCTTTCGCGCCACGCCACCTTTGCGCCGCGCCCTTTTCTCGTCTCCGGCCCTCGCCGCAGCGATCCCCAGCAAGCGCCGGAACGTCGGGCATTCCAGATGACTCGGCGCCGGGCAGACCGCAGCGTGGCGCAGGCCGTCGCGCATCGCGCTCATGCGACGGATCGCGCCATCCAGCTCATCGGCCTTGGCCGCGATCAACGCACGGTCGATCTTCGGGCGTCCGCCCGGGGCGAACATGCAGGCGATTTCGTCCAGGCTGAAGCCGGCCGAGCGCCCCAGGGCGATCAGGGCGAGGCGCTCGAGCACGTCGGCAGCGAACACCCGGCGCAGGCCGCTGCGACCGATCGAAACGATCAGGCGCTTGGCCTCGTAGTGGCGCAGGGTCGAGGCCGGAACGCCGGTTCGTTTGGCGACTTCGGAAATATCCATCTCCGCCCCTTGACTTCAAGTTGACTTGAAGTGGCACTCTGCTTCGCAACCCGCCGAAAGGCAAGTTCCGGAGGCCGCCATGCAAACCTTCAGTTTCATCCCGCTGGGCGCGCTCGCGACGGTCCTGCTGGACCTGTTCGCACTCGTGCGCCGGCGGCTGTCCGGTACGCCGCTACCGAACTACGGACTGGTCGGGCGTTGGCTGCTGCACATGCCCCATGGGCGCTTCCGCCATGCCCCGATCGCCGCGTCGGCGCCGATGCGTGGCGAACGGATCGTCGGCTGGATCGCGCACTACCTCGTCGGCATCGGTTTCGCGGCCTTGCTGCTGTCGCTGACAGGGATCGACTGGCTCCGGCAACCCACGCTGCTGCCGGCGCTGCTCGTCGGCCTCGGGACCGTGCTCGCGCCCTTCCTGTTGATGCAGCCAGGCATGGGCGCCGGCATCGCCGCGCGGCTCGCTCCGAATCCTGGCGCGGCGCGCCGGCAAAGCCTGCTCACGCACGCGCTGTTCGGTCTCAGCCTCTACATCGCAGGCAGCGCGATCAGCCTGCTTCCCATTGTTTGACCCGCTCGATCACCAAGGAGAAAGACATGCGCATTCCCGTCCGCTATTCGCCGATCCTGTTCGGCGCCCTGCTCTCGGCCATCATGGTCGCGATCGTGTCCGCTTTCGTTCTGGCCCTGAACCAGGGCGTGCATGCGGGCTTCCTGGCGCAGTGGGCCAGAAGCTGCCTGACGACCTGGCCGATCGCTTTCCTGTCGGTGACCCTGATCGCGCCCTGGGTACGCCGGGTGGTCGCGCGCATGACGGCATGAAACACCGTCATCGTGCTCAGACCGCCGCGACGTGCACGTCCTTTACCGCGCGTCCGGAGGGATCGGCCATCTTCGCGAAAGCGGCATCCCATTCCAGCGCGACCGGCGAGGAACAGGCGATCGACTTGCCGCCCGGCACGCTGCGCGCGCAGGCCTCGCCGGGGAATTCGCGCTCGAACAATTCGCGATACCAGTAGGCTTCCTTGGTCAGCGGCGTGTTGATCGGAAAGCGCAAAGGCGCCTGCGCCATCATCGCGTCGCTGACGTAGTCCTCGGCCTTCGCCTTCAGGCCATCGATCCAACCGTAACCGACGCCGTCGCTGAACTGCTCCTTCTGGCGCCAGAGGATTTCCTTCGGCAGCGCGCCCTCGAACGCCTCGCGCAGCACCGCTTTCTCGATACGCCCCTTGCCCGCCATCTTCGCCGTCGCATCCATGCCCATCGCGAGGTCGAGGAACTCGAGGTCGAGGAAGGGCACGCGCGCTTCCACGCCCCAGGCCATCATCGCCTTGTTGGCGCGCAGGCAATCGTACTGGTGCAGGGCGCCGATCTTGCGCACGCATTCCTCGTGGAAGGCGCGTGCGTCCGGTGCCTTGTGGAAGTACAGGTAGCCGCC